>NZ_JBEXPG010000007.1:0-209349 GCF_040611935.1 Streptomyces sp. NPDC006512
CCCCTGGTCGAGGCCGGACACGTCTACCTGTCCCGCCCGCCGCTGTACAAGATCAAGTGGGGCCGCGACGACTTCGAGTACGCGTACTCGGACCGCGAGCGTGACGCGCTCGTCGCCCGTGGCACCGGGAACGGGAAGCGCCTGCGCGACGACTCGATCCAGCGGTTCAAGGGCTTGGGAGAGATGAACGCCGAGGAGCTGCGCGTCACCACCATGGACGTCGACCACCGTGTCCTCGGCCAGGTCACCCTGGACGACGCCGCCCTCGCCGACGCCCTCTTCTCCGTCCTGATGGGAGAGGACGTCGAGGCCCGGCGCTCCTTCATCCAGCGCAACGCCAAGGACGTCCGGTTCCTCGACATCTGAGACCGCCGGGGGCTCGTGCGCGGGGAAAACGGAATGCAGGGGGCGGTGGGGGGCGGTTAGGGTGGGTCCATGGGTCACTTCCACTACTTCCTCTGATTCCCGGGACCGGGAACACGCCGCTCCCCGGCCGCGCGCCGACGTGCCGGCCCGCCTGATCGGGCGGCCCCGCACCGCGCGCTCTCGCCTCTCGGCTGACCGGCGGTGCACGCACGTCCCGTGACGTGCGTGCACCGGAGCTCCCCGCGTTCCCACGACGTGTCCCGTGCCCTCGCGGCCGAGGGCCCCTCCGTCGGGGCCGGCCGCTCCCATGTCAGGGAAGTACGCATCATGCGCGAACGCGCCCACCACCTGTCGCCCGCCCTCGCGGACCCCTCGCCGGCCGACGCCCGCGCCGACCGGTTCCAGCTCGCGGTCCGTGACCTCTCCAAGGACTTCGGGCCCCGCCGCGTCCTCGACCGGGTCTCGTTCACCGTCCGCCCCGGCGAGCGGGTCGCCGTCGTCGGTGAGAACGGATCCGGCAAGTCCACGCTGGTCCGCCTCCTCGTCGGCCTCGACGTCCCCGACGAGGGGGAGATCACCCTCCGCGCCCCCGGCGGGGTCGCGCACCTCGCCCAGACCACCGCGCTTCCGCCCACGGCGCGCGTCGCCGACGCCATCGACGCGGACCTGGCCGAACTGCGCGCCCTGGAGCGCGGGCTGCGTCGTGCCGAGGAGACCCTCGCCGACGCCTCGGCCGACGAACTCACCCACTACGGCGAGCTGTTGGAGGCCTTCGCCGAACGGGGCGGGTACGAGGCGGACGCCCGGGTCGCCGCCGCCCTCGACGGGCTCGGGATCGGCGGGATCGACCGCGACCGGCAGCTCGGCACCCTGTCCGGCGGCGAACGCTCCCGGCTGGCGCTCGCCGGCACACTGTGCGCGGGCGCCGAACTGCTCCTGCTCGACGAGCCGACGAACCACCTCGACGCCGACGCCGTCACCTGGCTGCGGCGACGGCTCACGGACCACCGGGGCACGGTCGTGGTCGTCACCCACGACCGCGGCTTCCTGCGGGAGTACGCCACGACGGTCCTGGAGGTCGACGCGGACACGCGGACCGTACGCCGCTACGGCGACGGCTGGGACGGCTACCGGGCCGCCCGGGACGCCGAGCGGCGCCGGCTGGACCAGGAGCACCGCGAGTGGCAGGAGGAGACGGCCCGCGCGGAAGCCCTCGTCGACGCGGCCGGCACCCGGCTGGCGGGCACCGGCAAGGATCCCCGCCAGGGCTTCGGCAAGCACCGGCGGTCCTCCGAGGCGAAGCTGTCCGGCCGGGTGCGGGCCGCGCGGGCCCGCCTGGAACTCCTGCGGAGCCATCCGGTGCCGCCGCCTCCGGAACCGCTCCGGTTCACCGCCTCGCTGCGGACCGACCGGGCCGGGGCGCCGGGCCCGGACGTACCGGGTCCGCACGTGCCGGGTCCGGCGGTGGTGGAGGTCGACGGGGCGGTGGTCGGGAACCGGCTCCGGGTGGCGGCGCTGCGGGTGCCGGCCGGTGGCCGCCTGCTGGTCTCCGGGCCGAACGGGGCGGGCAAGACGACCCTGTTGCGGCTGCTCGCCGGGGTGGGGCGGCCCGACGCCGGGCACGTCCGGGTCCGGGCACGGGTCGGCTACCTCCCCCAGGAACCGGCGCCGCTGCCCACGGGGCCCCGCGTCACCCTGCTGGCCGCCTACGCGGCCGGGCGGCCCGGTCCGGCCGAGGAGCACGCGGAGGAACTCCTCGCCATGGGCCTGTTCCGGTCGGAGGACCTGCTGCTCCCGGCCGCCGGCCTGTCCGCCGGCCAGCTCCGCCGGATCGAACTGGCCCGGCTGGTGTCCCGTCCCACCGGCCTCCTCGTCCTGGACGAGCCGACGAACCACATCGCCCCGGCGCTGACGGACGAGTTCCAGGAGGCGCTGACCCGCTACCCCGGCGCGATCGTCCTCGTGACCCACGACCGGGTACTGCGGGAGGCCTTCCCCGGCGACCGCCTCCACCTGGTGGCGGGCCGCCCAGTGGCGTCGCACTGACCGGCCGGCCGGTCAGCCGCCGGCGCGGCGGAGGGCGTCGCGCAGGCGGCCGGCCTGGGTGACCAGGCGGGACCGGCCGCCGCGGGCCGCGGCGTCGGCGAGTCCGGCGGGTTCGGGTGAGGCCGCGCCGCACTGTTCCACGCAGTCGGCGGCCAGCGCGAGGAGTTCGCCCGTGCCGCGCGAGTCGGAGGTGCCCCCGCCGGTGCCGGTCAGCAGCGCGGGCAGTGCGGCTGCCAGTACGCCCCAGGTGGTCGCGTAGGCGCCGGTCGCGGCGGCGGCGCGCAGGGAGTCGGCGAGCCGGTTGGTCTTGACCGTGCCCAGGCCCAGCAGTTCGGCCAGGTCGCCGCCGAGGCGTACGGCGTCGAGTTCGTCCCGGGCGGCGAGGGTGAGCAGCGCGTCGACGGCCCTCAGCCGGTCTTCGGGGTGGCGGGCGCCGAGCCCGATGGCGACCACGAGGTGCAGGGCCGGGCCGGCGGGTCCGCCGGCCGCGGCGAGCCACGGCAGGGCGGTGGCGCCGCCGCGTATGTCGTGGAGGGCGCAGGCCGTGACGGCCTGGAGCCACGAGGCGGCCAACGTCTCCCGGTCCTCGGGCAGGGCCGCGATCACTGAGACGGTGCCGTCGTCTCCGTCCCAGCAGCGGTGGGATCCCTTGCGCGCCCGTCCCGTCGCGTGGAACTCGGCCGGGAACTCCCGCAGCACGGTGGTGCGTTCGCCGATGTCCAGTACGAGGTGCGCGGGGGTTCCGGTGTAGGCGTGCGGCACGGCCGCCGCGGTGCGGCGGGTGAGGGGTGCGGGCAGGCCCGCCTCGCCGAGCCAGGCCTCCAGCCGGTCCCCTTCGGGCGTGCCCAGGGCGGTGGCCCCGGGGATGGCGGTGGCGTCGCGGTGGACCCGGAGCAGGGCCTGCGCGAAGTCGACCGGGGCGGGCTCCTCGCCGAGGCGGTGGTATGCGGCGAGGCGCGCGATGAGGATCCGGGGGTCCAGTGAGCCGGTCTGCTGGGTGGGGGTGGCGAGCAGGAAGGGCAGCGGCCGGGTCGTGAGGCGCTGGGCGGCCTCTCTCAGGCGGGCCTGGCCGACCGTGCGGAGCCCGGCGTGGTGGCAGTCGCCGCCCCAGGCCGGGAGCGCGGCGTGCGGTTCGCGTGACGGCCTGACGTCCAGGACGGCGGCGGCGAGGTGTGCCAGACCGGGCAGGCCACCGGTGTAGTGGTGGAGCCGGGCGGGATCGAGCCACCACTGGCCGGCCAGTGCGGGACGCAGTGCCTCGGCGAGGGCCGCGCGGTCCCGGTGGGCGTGGCGGACCAGGCCGTCCAGGGCGCGTTCGAACTCCTCGACGGTCGCGCTGCGGGAGTTGATCACCGCGGCGACGAGTTCGACGGTCTCCGCGACCGTCTCCGGAGCCGGGGCGACCGGGACCGGGACCGGCGGGGGCGGCAGGATCTCCTCGTACGGACCGGTGTCCTCGGCGGGGGCCGCGGCCGGTCCGAGGAGTTCCACCGCCCGGGCGCGGTGGGCCGGGCTCAGCAGCTGCGCCTGGTCGGCGAGTTCGGCGCGCAGGCCGGGGTCGTCGGTGAGGTGGGCGGCGGCCAGCTTCAGCGCCCGCTCCTGGATGTCGGTGTCGGAGTGCCCGAAGGCCTCGCCGAGCACGGGCAGCAGCTCGGGGGCGGCGGCCGGGTCGCGGTTCAGCTCCTTGCCGAGCAGCACCAGTTGGGCGCGGACCAGCTTCTTCTCGGGGCGGAAGAGGACGGCGCCCGACATCTCCGCGAGCAGGCGGGGGGTGAGGTGGCCCGATGCGGCGAGCCGGGCCAGGATCTGCTGGGCGTACCCGGCCACGGCCGACGGGGCGTCGGCGGCCAGCGCGATCCAGTCGGCGGCACGCTCCCGCTCCTCTTCCTCGCTCGGGCGGAGCGCCTGGAGGATGGCCCGGTAGGGCTTCAGCTGGGCGGGCTTGCCGCCGCGCAGCAGGCGGGCGGTGGATCCGTCCAGGAGGACGGCCCGGTCCACGTGCCCGTCCTCGGCGAGTCCGGCCAGTGCGCGGGGCCAGTGGTGGGGGTCCTCCGGGTCGCAGCGCCAGGTGAGGACGCTGACCGGTTCGGCGGTCTCGAAGAGGCGCGGGACGAGTGCGGTGGTGTGGGGGTCGCGGCGCAGGGCGAGTGCGAGCGGGGTGCGGGACGCCCCCACGGCCCTGGCCCAGCCCTCGACGCAGCCGTCGGTGGTCGGCATCGGGCAGCCGGCGAGCCGGACGAGTTCGCTGATCAGCGGATGGTCCTCTGCGGCGGTGGCGGCGCGGGCGGCGAGCCGGTGGGCGAGGTCGCCGAGCCACTGCGGATCCCGTCCGGCCAGTACGTCGAGCAGGACGCCGGTCGGGACCTGCCGCCAGCGCCGCAGGTCGCGGCCGCCGATCCAGGCGGCGGCGGCCGCCGCGCCGGTGTGGCAGCCGGCTCCGGCGACGAGCAGGGCCGGGCTCATGAGGTCCCGTTCCTGCCAGCGGTCCCAGCCGGCGGCACGCAGTTCACCGCGCAGTTGCTTCAGCTCGGCGAGCAGGGGCCGCAGCTGTGCGCGGTCCAGCGGCTTGAGCAGTCCGGGCACTTCGGCGGTGCGGCCGGCGCGGACGGCTTCGAAGACGGCGTGGGAGGTGTTCATCGTGCGGCTCCGGCGGAGGTGATGGCCGTGGTGGTGGCGGTGGTGGCGGCCCGTAGGGCCATGCGGGTGGCGAGGGCGTGTTTGCAGGGGCCGCGGCGGCCCCGGTAGTCGGCCCACCACTGGCAGGTGCAGCTGAGGGCGCCACCGGACTCGCGTACCTGGTAGCGGCGTTCGCCGGAGGCCACGACGGCGGTGCCGGGGCGGTCCAGGGTGACGGCGCCCGCCTCCAGCAGGGCGCGGGCGGCGACCAGTCGCGGGTTGTGGCGCTCGGCGCGCCGGGCGTCGTAGGGGAGTTCGCGGTGGAAGTAGGCGGCTTCGGCGATGTCGTACCCGACGCGGCCGGCCGTGCCGAGGCGGGTGAGGGCGGCGCGCACCCGGTCCACGGGAAGGCCCGACTGTTCGGCGAGGTCGGCGGGGTCGATGCGGGGTTCCCAGGCGAGCAGGACGGAGATCAGTTCGGCGTCCTCGGCCGCGGTGTCGGTGGCGAGGGCCTCCAGGACGCCGCCTTCGCCGGAGAACCCGCGGTCGGCCTCCGGGGAGAGGGTGAGCGTGAGCCGCATGCCGGGCAGGCCGATCTCCCAGGCGGAGGCGGTGGGGTTGGCGCCGTCCGGGACGGGGCCGTACACGCGCAGGCCGGTGGCGTGGCGCAGCACCCGCTGGAGGGCGGCGAGGCGTTCGGGGCCGGGGAGGCAGACCGCGCCGGGGACGGGGCGGGTGGTGGGGCGCAGCGTACGGCCCGCGGGGACCACCCACAAGGCGCCGCCCGCGGCGCCGCCGCCCGCCGGGGTGCGCGGGAGGGAACGGAGGAAGCGGGCGGTTTCGGCGGCGGTCAGTTCGGCCCGCAGGTCGAAGCCGGTGGTGACGGCCTGGGACTCGGCGAAGCCGCGCAGCCAGCGGTCGGGCAGGGGGACCTTCTTCTCGACGACCGGTCCTTCGAGGGTGGTCACCGCCATTTCGTCGGGGCCGACCCGCAGGTGCAGCGGGTCGTCGCCGGTGAGCCGGGACAGTGCCTCGCGCAGCGGGTTGTTGACGTCGACGTTGGTGGTGCCGTGGCCGGTGTCGGCGCCGCGCAGGCCGTCGGGCAGGACGTCGAGGCGGGCGTACACCCCGCAGCATCCGGAGAAGGATTCGAAGCGCAGCCGGTCGCCGTTGCCCGTGACCACGGGGTCGAGGGAGGCGCGCAGGGTGCGCCGGTAGTAGCGGGCCGCGGCCACGTCCGCGACGGCGAGCAGGGCCCGGGCGGCGGCCTGAGGTGCGCTCAGGAACCCGGCGAAGAACTGGGGGTGGGCCTCGGCCCCGGCCGGGGTCAGACCGCCCGCCGTCTCCAGGCCGAGGGCCCGACCGGTGCCGGCGGCGGTCAGCGAGGACGGGCGGGCATAGGCGAAGGTGTGTGCGGTTCGCGTCATGCCCGGGACGCTAGGCGGACCCACTGACAACGTGCCGGAACGCTGTGGAAGGACCGGGGCGTTCCCCGCCGGCGGTGTGGCGGAATCACTCTGGTCGACCGCGGCCTGGCGTCCGATCAGTGGCGCACCCAACTCCCGCTACAGCCGGGCGACTTGACGCGACACCGCTGACGGCGTCAGACGCACTCCAGAGGCACACGAAGATCGCTTCCCGAATCGGCGGAGTCGTCTCCGACCCTGCCGGCGGCCGGACCAGCCGCTGCCAGACGCAGGGGCAAGGATGGGCGGCATGACGAAGACCGGAGCGGACTACGCGTGGTTCGAGAACGACTTTCCAGACATCGCCGAGGCGTACTGCTTCAACCTGGTACGAGGTCTGTCGCCTGCTGAGCTGATGGCCCGGTTCGAAGGACGACCGGAGGCTCCTCTGCAGGGCATAGCTGCCGTGGTCGACGCCGCTTTTGCCCAGTACGACCTGGAGGAGGGTGACCGTCAGCTGGTCGCCATGACGACCGTGGGTGCCTGGACGCTCCTGATCGAGCCCAACGGCTACCTCGGAGTCACCGAAGATCGCGTCCTGCCGGCCTCGGCCGGGGCGAGCTGGGTCTCTCACTTCGTCAACGTCAACGCTGTCGGCACGTTCCTCTGGGCAGAGGACCGGGTGCTGCGACTCTGCTTCGACCCCATGTTCCCGGAAGACCGATGGGGGGCCGCACCCGACGAACTCCTCGACGCCATGGAGCGGATCGGCTTCCACCTCCAAGACGAGTCTCCGGACACCGATCTGTCCTCACCAGCAGCGTTCGCTCTGGCAGAGCACCTGACCAGCGTGGCCATCACTCCGGAGCTGCTCCAGGACACGAACTTCATCTGCGCCACTGTCCAGGTCCGATGACATCGCGCGACCGCCCTCTCCTGGCCTGCCCCGTGAATGCGGTGTGGATACTGGCGCGGTGACGAACATCAGAGACGCCCACGTGAAGGTCCGCTTCCGGATGGACATAGATGAGGATGGCTGGCCGCCGGCAAGCGTCGAGAGCCTGTGGGCGGTGGACCTCGGCGACGGCACGGTGCGGTTGGACAACACGCCCTGGTTCGTACGCGGAGTCGCCAGCGGCGACATCGTCAAGGTGGAGTCCGATGGCGACGGTGTTCTCTGGGCCGGGGAGACGGTCCGACCGTCTCAGAACTGCACGATCCGGCTGATCGTACTGAAGGACGACGGCTCAGCCGCCGCCCGGCAAAGCGTGCTGGAGGTCTTCCACCGCCTCGGTACGACCGGCGAGGGGATCGAGCAGTTCCGGATGGTGGCCCTGGATGTCCCGCCTGAGGCGGACCTGCCTCGGATCCGCGCACTCTTGGAAGACGGTGAAGCGAAGGAGTGGTGGCACTGGGAGGAAGGCTGTGTCACCCCTGCTTGGGAAGCCGCTGCTCCTGCCTGAGGGCAGCTGAGTTCCTTCCCCAGCAAATGAGTTGGTGCTCGAGCGGCTGCGCACGGCAAGCTGGGGGCACGCGTCCTGACCAGGGCGGATGTGAATCCGCGCCAGCGGCGCGGCCGAGTGCCGCCTGATATCCCGGGGGCGATGGTGAACGAAGATCGCCGGTCTCATGCCTCTCGACGAACGGCGCTTGGTGGGATGCGGGGGTTTCGACGGCGGGAAGGGACAGCTTGGCGGTGTTCGGGTGTGCGGGCTGCGGTGCGGTCCTGACGGCGGCGGTGTCCGAGGTGGCGTTGCCGATCCACTTGGCCGACACCCACTGGGAGACGCTGCACCCGCCACTGCTTGCGGCCGGGTCCTACGCCGTCGACCCCGCGCCGTACGGGCCGCCGTGGCAGCAGTGGGACGAAGTCGGGGCACGCGAGGCAGCGGAGCGGGGGCGCTTCGCGCCGCTGGGCGCGCTGTCCGACGGACCCTCGGACACCGTGCTCCTCGCGCCCGGTGACATGCGCGGCACAGGGCTGGTCCTCGAGCGGGCCGGGGGCTACTGCATGGGGATCGACGGGAGGGACGGGCTGAACCTTGCCTGTCTGCGCTGCGATCTGCCGGTCGCAACGAGGATGGACGACTGCGGGTGCTGGCAGGTCGTCCGGCTCGACCCTCAGGCGGTAGTGCGGCTGCCCGGCCCGCCGGAGCGGCCGGTCATGGACTGGGCCGAGCTGCTCGCTACAGGCGCGCTGTGGCACCGGCTGAGCGAGTACCGGGACATCCCGGCGGGCGTGGCTCTCGCCCAGGTGGTGGTGGCCGCCGGGGGCGCGCCGGTCGAGGTGGTGCCCGGGCCGGTAGCTGAGCTCCTCGGCCGGGCGCTCGGCGCGCTGCTGCCTGCCGGGGAGGGTGCGAAGCGGCTGGACCTGGCGGGGCCGGGGTTCGCCGAGCCGGCCACTGACCTGGTGCTGGTGCCGGTCCATCCGCAGACCGGAGACATGTGGCAGCCGCGCGCCGGGGCGGTGCCGGTACCTGTGGATGCCGCGCTCTGGGCCGAGCTCGCCTTCCCGCCACACCGGACCCGGCTACCGGTGGTCGGCGGGCTGCCGGAAGGGGTGGAGCGGGACGACCCGCTGCCGCCGCACCCGTGTTATCCGTTCCAGCCGTCCAGACAGGCGTTCCGGTACACGCTCGCGCGGATGCCCGCCGTCAGGGAACCGTGGCTGCGGGCGATCTACGACCGAGCCTGCTGACCCGTCAGAGGTCGTGCGGACCCATCCGTCGTCGGCCAGGGAGAACGCAACGGCGGTCTCGAACTCCTCGCTCCCGCACGGGCAGCCGGCCTCGCCCGGATCCGCGTCCTCCCAGAACTCCTCGCTGTCCGCAATGAACGCGCGGCCGCCGCAACCAGCGCACACCCGCTCGGCTCCGCCCTCGACATCGTCGACGAGCACGAAGAACGCCGGCGGGTGGCCGAACCGGGCACGCGGCTCGACGCGTTGCCCGGGCCGCTGCCGCGCACACCCGGGTCGTCGCCGCCGACGACGACCCCCGGGCGGCGTGCGTCAGTCGTGTTGCGCCGTGGTGGTCCGGACGAGGTCGCGCACGGTCGCCATGTCGCTGAAGGGCAGCAGTTCCTCGCCCACGATCTGGTGCGGCTCGCTGCCCTTGCCGGCGATCAGGACGACGTCGTCGGGCCGCGCGGCGGCCAGCGCGAACCCGATGGCCCGGCGCCGGTCGGCGGACCGCTCGTACGGCGTGCCGGTGCCCTCGATGCCCGGGGCGATCTGGTCCAGGATCGTCTCCGGGTCCTCGGTGCGGGGATTGTCCGAGGTCAGGACGCACAGGTCGGAGTGGGTTCCGGCGATCCGGCCCATTTCGGCCCGCTTGGTGGTGTCCCGGTCCCCGCCGCAGCCGAAGACGGTGATGACCCGGCCGCGGGCGAAGCCGCGGATGGCCGTGAGGACCTTGTCCAGGGAGTCGGGCGAGTGGGCGTAGTCCACGATCACGGAGGTGCCGCCGGGGGTCACGAAGCGCTCGAACCGGCCCGGTACGGGCGGCATCTGCGCGAGCGCGGCGACGAGTCCGTCCAGGTCGTGCCCCAGGACACGGCAGGCCGCCACGGCCGCCAGCGCGTTGGACACGGAGAAGCGGCCCGGAACCGGAATGGCCGCCTCGTACGTACGGCCCTCGTGGTGCAGCGTGAACCGCGTGCCCGAGGCGTCCGCGATGAGGCCGGTGGCCCGGAAGTCGGCTTCCGCGTCGAGGCCGTACGTGGTCACGGCGCCCGGCATCATCGCCCGGATCCCGGCTCCGACGGCGTCGTCCACGTTGACCACCGCGTGCCGGCACAGGCCCTGGAAGAGGCGCAGTTTGGCGTCGGTGTAGCGGGCCATGGTGCCGTGGTCGTCCAGGTGGTCCTGGGTCAGGTTGGTGAAGACGCCGACGTCGACGAACGTCCGGTCGACGCGGTACGTCTGCAGGGCCATCGAGGTCGCCTCCAGCACCACGCTGCCGGTGCCCCGGTCCCGCATGCGGCCCAGGAGGTACTGCAGGTCGGGCGACTCCGGGGTGGTCAGTACCGAGGGCGGCATCGGGATCATCTCGTCGCCGATCCGGCTGCCGGCCGTGCCGATGACGCCGACCGAGGCGCCCTCGGAGATCCTGAGCAGCGACTCGACCATGTAGGAGATCGAGGTCTTCCCGTTGGTGCCGGTGACCGCCACCACGTCCATCTGCCGGCCCGGCTCGCCGAAGTAGCGGGAGGAGGCGATCGCGGCCGCCTTCCGGGTGTCGGACACCCGTACGAGGCACACCTCGGGCAGCAGTTCCCGGCCGGGTGGCGCCGCGGCGGCTCCGGCCGCGTCGACGAGCACCGCCACCGCCCCGCGCGCGAGCGCCGCGCCGATGGCGGCGGGGCCGCCCCCGTGGTGTCCGGGTACGGCGATAAAGAGCGAGCCCGGCACCACCCGGTCGACGTCGAAGGTGGTGCCCGCGGTGATCCGCGTCGATTCGGTGTCGCCCTGGATGACGTGGTGCTCGTGGCCGGTCAGCAACCCGCTCAACTTCACGGTGGTCCCTTCGGAGGCGGCTACGGCCCGGCGTGCGGCCCTCGCCTGGCGGCAGCGCCGACGGAGGTCGGGACTGCTGGTGGTGGTGTGGGGGGCGGTGCGCCCCCAGGGTGACGGGGCCGGGGCCTGGCCCGGCCCGGGCGCGGTGGTCCGGCCGGGCCGGCGGGCGGGGCCCGTCGCGGAACGTGGTGCGGGAGGGGCCGGGCCCGGGCGCGGCGGGAAGCGCTAGCCGTGACCGTGCAGGGCGCCGCGGCCGACCGTGGGGGCCTGGCCGTCGGCGGCGGTCCGGGGGCTGACGCCGCTCCGGGCCGCGGGGACCGCAGGCGCGGCAGGGGCGGCCTGCGGCAGGCGCTCCCCCGTGATTCGCGTGCGGTTCATGGGCCGAGTGTACGTGCGCTCACGCCACCCGTACGCCGCGCCGGTGACGCGTGACGTCGTGGGCGGGTTCCCGGTGGCGGAGAACAGGGCCTCCGCACCCACCGGCCGGAAACCCGCGGCCTGGAAGGTCCGCATGCCGCGGGCGTTGCCGGGTGAGACCTGCGCCCCCGCGAAGTCGGCCGGGACCGGTCGGCGCGCGGCCGTCGCGAGGCACCACCCGGGGACGGCCGGGGTGGAGGAGCTCGCGCGGTCCCGTGGCCGGTTCGCCCGGCACGGCGGGCGCCACCGTTGTCCGTCTCGGTTCGCCGTACACGCCGTCATGATCACGGCCCGTCGCGCTGCCGCCGCGGGGTTCCGGCGCCCCCGCCCCAGGGCCGTCCGGAGTAACCGGGGGCGTGTTCTCCCGGGTCCGCCGCCCGGACGGTGGATAGTCGTCCGGTGGCCGACGGCTCGGCTGCCCGCCGGTCAGGGCCGAGCGATACGAGGAGTGTGGGTTCCATGGTGAAGAAGGCGTTGCTGACGTACGCGCTGGCGGCCGGTGTGCTCATCGGCCCGCTGGGCACGGCCGGATGGGCCGCCGACGGCCTCGCGGCCGGGGGACGCGCGCAGGCCGCGGCCCACCCGGTGGGTGTGGTGGACTCCCGTGCGGCGCTGAACGTCCGCGAGAAGCCGACGGTGTACTCCAAGGTGGTGAAGAAGCTGCGCCCGAACCAGCGGGTGGCCCTCTCCTGCCAGAAGCGCGGGGGCTGGGTCGACGGCAACCCGGTGTGGTACCGGCTGCACGGGTCCAAGGGCTGGGTCTCGGCCCGCTACGTCCACAACCTCCAGCCGGTCCGTCCCTGCTGACGTCCTCGTCGGCGCGCACGGTGTGGTCGCCGGATCCCGAGGCGTTGCGCGGGCGCGTCGCCGTCGTGGCGGGAGCGACGCGGGGCGCGGGGCGCGGTTTCGCGGCCGCGCTGGGCGAGGCGGGTGCGACGGTGATCTGCACGGGCCGCAGCAGCGTGAGCGGAAGACAGGCATCCGACTACGACCGGCCGGAGACGATCGAGGAGACGGCGGACCTCGTCACGCGGCTGGGCGGAACGGGCATCGCCGTTCAGGTCGACCACCTCGATTCCGGTCAGGTCCGCCGTCTGGCCGAACGCGTACGGGCCGAACACGGCCGGATCGACGTGCTGGTCAACGACATCTGGGGAGGTGAGCTCCTCAAAGGGGGCCCCGCGCAGTGGAACACCCCGGTGTGGGAGCACGACCTCGACGACGGGCTGCGGATCCTGCGGCTCGCCGTCGACACGCACCTGATCACCTCCCACCACCTCCTGCCCCTGCTCATCGGGGAACCCGGAGGACTGCTGGTCGAGGTGACGGACGGGACGGCCGAGACCAACGCGGCCTGGTACCGGATCTCGGTGTTCTACGACCTCGCCAAGGCCGCCGTGAACCGGCTGGCGTTCTCGCAGGGACACGAACTGCGGCCGTACGGTGCCACCGCGGTCGCCATCACCCCGGGGTGGCTCCGCTCCGAGATGATGCTCGACAACTTCGGTGTCACGGAGGACAACTGGCGCGACGCCCTGGCCGCTGACCGGAGCGACGGCCGCCCCACCGCGCCGGAGGGCTTCGCGCGGTCCGAGTCCCCCCGGTACGTGGGCCGGGCCGTCGCGGCCCTGGCCGCGGACCCGGACCGCGCGCGGTGGAACCAGCGGTCGGTCACCTCCGCGGAACTCGCGCGGGAGTACGGCTTCACCGACATCGACGGTACGCGGCCGGACGGTTGGAGCGCGCCCTGAGGCCTGCGTTGCCGGAACGGCAACACGACTCGCGCGGGGCGTGCCGTGCCCCGCACGATCGGGTCACGCGCCCGTCGCACGGCGGGGCGAGAACCGTGGAGGACCCTCATGTCACAGCAGGCCCCGGACGTCACCCACCGGCTCGTCCCCTCGCCCGCGGGCCGGATCCACCTCGTGGAACAGGGGTCCGGGCCGCTGGTGTTGCTCGTGCACGGGTTCCCCGAGTCCTGGTACTCCTGGCGTCACCAGCTCCCGGCACTGGCCGCGGCCGGGTACCGCGCGGTGGCCGTGGACGTCCGCGGCTACGGCCGCTCCTCCGCGCCGGACCGCGCGGACGCGTACCGGATGCTCGCGCTGGTGGAGGACAACGCCGCCGTCGTGCACGCCCTGGGCGAGGAGTCCGCGGTGGTCGTCGGCCACGACTGGGGGGCGGCCATCGCCGCCAACTCCGCCCTGGTCAGGCCGGACGTCTTCCGCGCGGCGGGACTGCTCGGCCTTCCCTACGTCCCGCGCGGCGGCCCACGGCCCAGCGAGGTCTTCGCGGGGATGAGCGGCGGGGAGGAGGAGTTCTACGTCTCGTACTTCCAGGAACCCGGGCGCGCCGAGGCCGAGATCGAGCCCGACGTGCGCGGCTGGCTCGCGGGTTTCTACGCCGCCCTGTCCGCCGACACCATGCCGGCCCCGGGGGCGCCCCTCCCCCACTTCGTCGGCCGGAACGGCACGCTGCGCGACCGGTTCCCGGCGGACGGCCGCAGGCCCGCCTGGCTCGGCGAGGACGATCTCGACTTCTACGCCGGGGAGTTCGAGCGGACTGGCATGAGCGGAGCCCTCAACCGGTACCGGAACATGGACCGCGACTGGGAGGACCTGGCCGGCTTCGACGGCTCCCCGATCACCCAGCCGTCCTTGTTCATCGGCGGCGCCCTGGACGCCTCGACGGGCTGGCTGGCCGCCGCGATCGACGCCCACCCCGCGACGCTGCCGGGCCTGAGCTCCTCCCACGTCCTCGACGGCTGTGGCCACTGGGTCCAGCAGGAACGTCCGGCGGAGGTCAACCGGCTGCTCACCGACTGGCTGGCCGCCCTGCCCGTGTGACGGCCCGCGGGGGGCCGTGCGCCTGCCGACGGGCCCCCGGCGACGCCGAGTTGCCCGGTACCGGTGTGCCAGACTGGCCGCAGTAGCGTCTCCCGCAGGCAAGGAACCATGAGCCACCCCTCCCTCCCCACCACCGAGGCCGCCGTCACCGCCGTCCGCGAGATCGCGGCCGAGTACGGTCTGGCGATGACGGTCACCGAGGACATCGGCGCGGACCTGACGTCGCGCCGTTCGTCGGCCGGTCTGTTCACGGTGGCCGACCCCGACGGCTCGTTGCCGCACGAGGCGTACGTGGAGCTGGCCGGCGTCCCGTCGGTGAGCATCCGGTTCTTCCCCGAGGACGACGCGCACATCACCGTCGACGGCATCGAGTTCCTCGACGTGCCCCGCGACTCCGTCCCGGCGTTCCTGCGCTCGGTGTACGGCGGGCTGGCGTGGGTGAAGGGCCGGTTCTTCCCTCCGGGCCAGTGGCTCGTCGTCCCGCTGCCCGGCGACGAGACGTACCGGGAACCGGCGGGCATCGGCCTCACCCCCTGGCTCGCCCGCATCGTCCGCCCCTGACACGGCCCGGTGGCGTGCCGGACGGGTGGTGCGGCGGGGGCCGCGCCGCCGGCTGCGGTTCCGGGCGGGGGCGGTGGCGTACGGTCCCCGGGGTGAGCACGATCAGGCGGGTCCTGGGCGGCGCCCTGTTCCACGTACCGCATCCGGCGCCGGAACGGGGAGCGGAGGCGGACGGCGGCGCGTCACCGGGCGGACACCTCGGCGCGGTGACCGCGGTCTCGGGTGCGGCCCTGTTCCTGCTCGGCGTGAACACCACCGGCATCAACACGGCGCTGCGTGCCATCGCCGCCGACCTCGGCGTGGGTACCACGGCCCTCAGCTGGGCCGTCGGTGCCTACATGTTGGCCGTCGCCGCCGTGGTCGTTCCGGGCGGGCGGCTCGGTGACGTGCTGGGCCAGCGGGTCACCGTCGTGGCGGGCTGTCTGGTCTTCGCCGCCGGGGCCGCTGTCGTCGCCGCGAGCGGCACCGAGGCGGTGCTGATCGCCGGCCGGGTCGTCCAGGGCGTCGGTGCGGCCGCGCTGATGCCGTCGACGATGGCGGTGCTGCGCCTGAGCTGGCCCCGGGAGCGGCAGGGCGTGGCGTTGGGGTTGTGGGGTGCGGTCGCCGGGCTGGCCTTCGCGGTCGGTCCGCTCATCGGCGGCGCGTTCACCGACGGTCCGTCGTGGCGGTGGCTGTGGTGGACCAGCGCGGGCTGGGCGCTGCTGGTGGCCCTCGTGGCCGTGTTCGCGTTGCGGTCGCTGCCGCACGGTTCCGGCGAACGCGGTGTGGACGTGACCGGGGTGCTGCTGCTGTCGGTGGGGCTGACCTCGCTGCTCGTGGCGTTGCAGCAGATCCCGTCGTGGGGTGCGGGGTCGCCCGCCACGGTGGTCTGCTTCGTGGTGGCGGCGGTCGCGCTGGTGGCGCTCGTACGGGTCGAGGCCCGGCGGGCCGCGCCCTTGCTGCACCTGGACCTGCTGCGGAAGCCGCCGCTGGTGGCCGCCTGCATCGGGACGGCCGTGAACACCCTTTTCCTGATCGGTTTCCTGTACTTCTTCAACCTGTACGCCCTGTCCCCCGACACCCTGGGCTACTCGGCGGTGACGGCGAGCCTGGCCCTGCTGCCGTACGGGGCGTGCGTGTTCGCGGTGTCGATGGGTGTCGGCCCGCTGTGCGACCGCGTCGGCTACCGGTGGCCCGTGGCGGCGGGGACGGCCCTGTGCGGTGCGGGCGCGCTGTGGCTGGCGGGGGTGGGTGCGGACAGCGGCTACGGTGCGGTGCTGCCGGGTTCGCTGGTGCTGGGCGCCGGGGTGGGGATCACCCTGTCGGCGCCGTCCGCGGCGGGGCTCGGGGCGCTGGACGGCGCCCGTTCCGGGGAAGCCTCGGGCATCATCAACGTCGTCCGGTACGTGACGGCCGCCCTGGTCGTCTCCGCGGGCACGCTCGTCTTCCTCGCGCGGGGCGCCGCCCGGCTGGTCGAGGTGCTGGCGGAGGCGGACGTGGCGGGGCCGGGCACGACGGTCTCTGACCGGCTGCTGTCGGGCGCGGTGCTCCCCGCCGAGCGGGCGGGCGGGGTGGCGGTGCGCGAGGCGTTCCACCGGGCCACGGCCGCGGGCCTGGCGCACGGATTCGCGTCCGTCATGTTCTGGCTCGGGGTCATGGCCCTGGCCGCGATCCCGCTGTGGCTGCTGCTGATGCCGGCGCCCCGGCCCGGGGGACCGAGCGGGCCCGGCCGTACGGAGTGACCCCCACCGCCCGGCCCCTCCCCCGGCAGGACCCGCAGGCCGGGGGAAGGGGCCGGGCGGGTGAGGTGGACGGCGGCCGACTTCGATTACGGCCGGCCGGAACGTGGAAGCGATCTCGGCATGACCGAAAGTTCGAGTCCCTACATCTCCTCGGCGCGGATCACCGTACTCGGCGTCCAGCCCGGGGATCCGCCGTTCCGCATCGTGGAGGTCGACGGCGAGTTCGTCAGTACCGCGAGGTCGATGACGGACGTCCTCCTGACCGCCGCGGCCGTCGGCATCACGATCCACGACCTGGACGATCCCGGCGAGGTCCGGTGGGTCGGCGGCGGAAAGTTCCACTGGCGGACGCACTGACGAGGGGCGGCCGGGACGGGTCGGGTACGGACCGCCTCCGAGGCGCGGGTGGCTGACCACGCCCCTCGGAGACCGGAGCCGCCGGTCCCGTCCGGACCGCCGGCGTGACGGCGGTCAGCGGCCCCAGCGCAGCGCGGCGGTCTGCACCGGGGCGTCCCACAGGCGCAGCAGTTCGTCGTCGGCCCGGCACAGCGTCACGGAGCAGCCGGCCATGTCCAGCGACGTGACGTAGTTCCCGACGAGGGTCCGGGCCACCGGCACGCCCCGGGCCGCCAGGATCCGCGCCACCTCGGCGTGGAACCCGTACAGCTCCAGCAGCGGCGTCGCGCCCATCCCGTTGACCAGGGCCAGGACCGGCCCGTCGGCCGGAGCCACCTGCGCCAGGTCCTCCAGTACGGCGCCCACGGCGAAGTCCGCGATCTCCCGGGCCGGCATCATCGCGCGGCGCTCGCGGCCCGGCTCGCCGTGGATCCCGACTCCGAGTTCCAGTTCGCCGTCCGGCAGGTCGAAGGTCGGGCTGCCCTTCGCGGGGGTCGCGCAGGCGCTCAGTGCCACGCCGAAGCTGCGCGAGGCCCCGTTGACGCGCCGGGCGAGCTCCGCGACCCGGTCCAGGGGTGCGCCCGCCTCGGCGGCGGCGCCGGCGATCTTCTCCACGAAGAGCGTGGCCCCGGTGCCCCGCCGTCCGGCCGTGTACAGGCTGTCGGTCACGGCGACGTCGTCGTTGACGAGCACCCGCTCGACGCGGATGCCGTCCTCGTCGGCGAGCTCGGCCGCCATGTCGAAGTTCAGCACGTCCCCGGTGTAGTTCTTGACGACGAAGAGCACTCCCTCACCGGAGTCCACCGCCTTGGCCGCCCGGACCATCTGGTCGGGAACCGGCGAGGTGAACACCTCCCCGGGACAGGCCGCGGAGAGCATCCCGTACCCCACGAACCCGGCGTGCAGCGGTTCGTGCCCGGAGCCACCGCCGGAGACCAGGCCGACCCTGCCGCCCTCCCGGGCGTCCCGGCGTACGACGACCCGCCGCTCCACGTCCACGTCGAGGTCCGGGTGCGCGGCGGCCATGCCCCGCAGGGCGTCGGCGACCACGGTCTCGGCACTGTTGATCAGCATGTTCATCGGATACCTCCCGAGCGGAGCGGTCCCGCCGACGTGTGCTGGGCGTTACGTACAGTGTGCCGCGCAGCCGCGGGCGGGTGCCACGGGGGCGCGGGAGGCGAGCAACCGTGACAGGATTTCACCGTAGGCATATGGCTGCATTCTCCGGGTATGCCCCGTTTGAACTGCTTGGCGGAGCACCCGACGTAGTTGACGGCCGGTCCCCCTGGCCGGCGGGAAGCGGGCAACCAATGACTGAGCGTCTCAAAAGATCGGGGCTGGTCGGCGAACTCTCGGCCGAATTCGCCGGCACCATGATCCTCATCCTCTTCGGGTGTGGCGTGGTCGCCCAGGTCGTCGCCGGCGGGGCCCTGACGGACCCGGCGGGCGGCCTCGGAAACCACGACAGCATCGCCTGGGCCTGGGGCCTCGGCGTCACCCTGGGCGTCTACGTCGCGGCGAGGCTGAGCGGTGCTCACCTCAATCCCGCGGTGACCGTGGCGCTGGCGGCGTTCAAGGGCTTCCCGTGGAGCAAGGTGGCCCCCTACGCGCTCGCCCAGACGGCCGGCGCCTTCGTGGCGGCCATGATCGTCCGCTGGAACTACACGGAGGCACTGGCGAAGGCCGACCCCGGGCACACCATCAAGACGCAGGGCGTCTTCTCCACCCTGCCGGCCAACGGCAACACGAACCTGCCGGTCACCGAGTGGGGCGCGCTGCGCGACCAGATCATCGGCACCGCGATCCTGCTCCTGCTGATCCTGGCGGTCACGGACCTGCTGGGCACGCCGCCCGGAGCCAACCTCGCCCCGTTCATCGTCGGCCTGATCGTCGTCGCGATCGGCATGGCGTGGGGCACCAACGCGGGTTACGCGATCAACCCGGCACGCGACTTCGGTCCCCGGCTGGCCAGCTTCCTCACCGGGTACGGCGGAGCATGGCGCGACCAGTACGGGCAGTTCTACTTCTGGGTGCCGATCATCGGCCCGTTCATCGGCGGTCTGCTGGGAGCGGGTCTGTACAAGTTCTTCATCGGCCGGTTCCTGCCGACCGCCGAGCCCGAGCCCCCCGGGCGGGTGCCGGCACCGGACGAGAGCTGACCGGTTCCGGGGAGCGGGCCCGAAACGGCCGGCTCCCCGGAGCGGCCCCAGGAAAGGCGGCACCCCATGGCTGACTTCGTCGGCGCAGTGGACCAGGGAACCACCAGCACCCGGTTCATGATCTTCGATCACGCGGGCAACGAGGTGGCGAAGCACCAGCTGGAGCACTCGCAGATCCTCCCTAAATCGGGATGGGTGGAACACGACCCCGTCGAGATCTGGGAACGCACCAACTCGGTGATGCAGAACGCCCTCCGGCACGGCAACCTTTCGGCCTCCGACCTGGCGGCCATCGGCATCACCAACCAACGGGAGACGACCGTCGTGTGGGACCCCCGCACCGGCCGCCCCTACTACAACGCCATCGTCTGGCAGGACACCCGTACCGACTCCATCGCCGCGGCCCTGGAGCGTTCGGGCCAGGGCGACGTCATCCGCCGGAAGGCCGGGCTGCCGCCCGCCACCTACTTCTCCGGCGGCAAGATCCAATGGATCCTGGAGAACGTCGACGGCGTCCGGGAGGCCGCCGAGCAGGGCCACGCCCTCTTCGGCAACACCGACTGCTGGGTGCTGTGGAACCTGACCGGCGGTCCCGACGGCGGCATCCACGCCACCGACGTGACCAACGCCAGCCGCACGATGCTGATGGACCTGGAGACCCTCGACTGGGACGACGAGCTGCTGGGCTTCTTCGGCGTTCCCCGGTCGATGCTGCCCACCATCAACCCGTCCTCCCACGCGGAGGCTTACGGGCGGACCCGCACCTCACGGCCACTGCGCGAGGCCGTCCCCATCACCGGCGTGCTCGGCGACCAGCAGGCCGCCACCGTCGGACAGGTCTGCTACGCGCCGGGCGAGGCCAAGAACACCTACGGCACCGGCAACTTCCTGGTGCTCAACACCGGCACCGAGCTGGTCCGCTCCCGGCACGGCCTGCTGACCACGGTGGCCTACCAGTTCGGCGACAGCCCGGCCATCTACGCGCTGGAGGGATCCATCGCCGTCACCGGCTCCGCCATCCAGTGGCTGCGCGACCAGCTGAAGATCATCGGCGACGCCGCGGAGAGCGAGCGCCTCGCCCGTACCGTCGAGGACAGCGGCGGCATCTACTTCGTCCCCGCCTTCTCCGGCCTCTTCGCCCCGTACTGGCGCTCCGACGCCCGCGGCGCGATCGTCGGCCTCGCCCGGTACAACGACAACGGCCACCTGGCGCGGGCCGCGCTGGAAGCCATCTGCTACCAGAGCCGCGACGTGGTCGAAGCCATGGAACAGGACTCCGGCGTGCACCTCGACGTGCTGAAGGTCGACGGCGGCGTGACGGCCAACGACCTGTGCATGCAGATCCAGGCCGACGTCCTCGGCGTACCGGTCAGCCGGCCGGTCGTGGCGGAGACGACCGCGCTCGGCGCGGCGTACGCCGCCGGTCTGGCCACCGGATTCTGGCGGGACACCGACGAACTGCGCACCCACTGGCAGGAGTCCAAGCGCTGGGAGCCCCAGTGGTCCGAGGAACAGCGCGCCGAGGGGTACGCCGGCTGGAAGAAGGCGGTGGAGCGCACCCTCGACTGGGCCACGGTCGAATAGCGCCCGTCGTCCCGCCCTCACCCCTCACCGTGAGGAGGAGACCATGGTGAACCCGGTGGCCCTGTCGCCCGGAGCGCGCGCGGAGGCCCTCGTCCGCCTCGGCGAGGACGAGCTCGACGTCCTCGTCGTCGGCGGCGGGGTCGTCGGCGCCGGGGCGGCCCTGGACGCCGCGACCCGGGGGCTGAGCGTCGGCCTCGTCGAGGCCCGCGACTGGGCCTCGGGCACGTCCAGCCGTTCCAGCAAGCTCATCCACGGCGGGCTCCGCTACCTGGAGATGCTGGACTTCCGGCTCGTCGCCGAAGCCCTCGGGGAACGCGGGCTCATGCTCCGGTACCTGGCCCCGCACCTGGTGCGTCCCGTGCCGTTCCTCTACCCGCTGCGGCACCGGATCTGGGAACGCCCGTACGTGGGCGCCGGCGTGCTGCTCTACGACGCGATGGCCGCGGCCTCCGGCACCACCGGGGGCCTGCCCCACCACCGCCACCTGTCACAGCGCCGGGCCCTGCGCGAGGCGCCCGCACTGCGCTCCGACGCCCTGGTCGGCGCCGTCCAGTACTGGGACGCGCAGGTCGACGACGCCCGGCACACCCTGTTCCTCGTGCGCACGGCCGCCGCATACGGGGCCACCGTCGCCAACCGCACCCGCGTCGACCGCTTCCTGCGGCAGGGCGAGCGCGTGGTGGGGGCCGTCGTGACGGACCTGGAGACCGGAGAGGAGACCTCGGTACGGGCCCGACAGGTCATCAACGCCACCGGGGTGTGGACCGACGACACGCAGGCCATGGCGGGCACCCGCGGCCAGTTCCACGTCCGCGCCTCCAAGGGCGTGCACCTGCTGGTGCCGCGCGACCGGATCAACTCGCGCACCGGGCTCATCCTGCGCACCGAGAAGAGCGTGCTGTTCGTCATCCCGTGGGGACGGCACTGGATCATCGGGACCACCGACACGGACTGGACCCTCGACAAGGCGCATCCGGCCCTCAGCTCCAAGGACGTCACGTACCTGCTGGAGCACGTCAACAGCGTCCTGGCCACGCCCCTGGTGCCCGAGGACGTCGAGGGCGTGTACGCCGGGCTGCGTCCCCTGCTGTCCGGCGAGGCCGCGGACACCAGCAAACTCTCCCGGGAGCACCTGGTCGCCCACCCCGTACCCGGGCTCGTCGTCGTGGCGGGCGGCAAGTACACGACGTACCGCGTGATGGCCGAGGACGCCGTCGACGAGGCGGCCCGGGGCCTCGACGGGAAGGTACCCGGCTGCGCCACGCGGCGCGTTCCGCTGCTCGGCGCGGACGGCTATCCGGCCCTGTGGAACTCCCGGCACACCCTCGCCGGGCGCTCCGGGCTGCACGTCGCCCGCATCGAACACCTGCTGAACCGCTACGGATCCCTGGTCCCGGAACTGCTCGACATGGTGGTGGCCGACCCCTCGCTCGGCGCGCCGCTGCCGAGCTCGGACGACTACCTCCGCGTCGAAGCCGTGTACGCGGTGACCCACGAGGGGGCCCGCCACCTGGAGGACGTCCTCGCGCGGCGCACCCGGATCTCCATCGAGTCCTGGGACCGCGGCGTGGACGCGGCGCGGACCGTGGCGGAACTCGTGGCACCGCACCTCGGGTGGGACCGGGCGCACCGGGACCGCGAGATCGACCACTACGTGAAACGGGTGGCCGCCGAGCGCGAGGCCCAGAGGCAGCCGGACGACCGGACCGCCGACGCGGTACGGCTCGGCGCCCCCGACATCGTGCCGGTGCGGTGAGGGCCGGTTCCTGGCGTACGGCGAGTGGGGCGTTCCCCGCCGGGTAGGCGCCGGGCGTACCCGATACGTACGTCCCACGCCAGGAGGAACGATGACGGAACGCGAGCACGAGCACGGGCACCCCCGGACCACACCGTCGGAGGCCGTCGGCGAGAGCGGTGACCGGGAAGCGCGCCAGGAGGCGGAGGAGGCCGTCGTACGCCGCTCCGACGCCGGGGACACCGAGGACGCGGGCGGTCATGCCGCGAAGCGGCAGCGGACCGGTACCGGACGCGAGGAGCAGACCCGGCCGCACCAGGGGCGCGGCACGGGCGCGTCACGGGAGAGCGGCGAAGGCTGAGCCACCCACCACACCGGGAAAGGAGACCCGTCATGCCCGGAAGCAAGGAACGTGCCGACCCCACCCCGGAGCGGCTGCTCGCCATCTACCTCAACGACCACCTCACGGGCTCCAACGCCGGGGTCGAGCTGATCCGGCGGATCGCCCGGCAGCACCGCGGCACCCGCGTCTCGCCGGAACTGGAGCGGCTCGCCCGCGAGATCGCGGAGGACCGCGAGAGCCTGCGCGAGATCATGACCGCGCTCGACGTCCCCCTCATGTACGGCCGGGCGGCCCTCGGCTGGGCGGCGGAGAAGGCGGGCCGGCTCAAGTTCAACGGGACCGTCGTCAAGCGCTCGCCGCTCAGCGACGTCATCGAGCTGGAGGCGATGCGGATGGGAGTGGAGGGGAAGGCCGACTGCTGGCGCTCCCTCCAGGGGGTCGCCACCTCCGACGCACGCGTCGACCGCGCCAGCGTCGACCGGCTGCTGGAACGGGCCGAGCGGCAGGCCGGCACGCTGCAGAGCATGCGCACGGCCGCCGCGGACAGCCGGTTCGCGCCGGCCGGGCCCCGCGCGGCCGCCCCCGGAACGGCGCGCCGTCACCTGCGAGGCAGACCGGCGTGAGGGCACGGCACTCCGGGCCAGGGTGCTGTCCCCCCGAACTGGTTCGGGGGGACAGCACCCTGGCCTGATCCGTTGCGCGGTCCGTGTGGGTCACGCCCTGGGCGTCACGCGCGGCCGGTCCCGGTCGTGGCGGACAGGGGCGTGGCGATGTCCTCCAGGGAGCGGCCCTCGGCCGCGACCGCGTAGAAGACGGCTACCACCCCGGCCGCGACCATGAGCCCGGCACCGATGGAGAAGGCGAGGACCGCGTCGGAGACCACGCCGCTGGAGGTGAGGCCGGCGAAGATCAGCGGGCCGGAGATGCCGCCGGCCGCCGTGCCGACGGCGTAGAAGAAGGCGATCGACATCGCGCGGGTCTCCATCGGGAAGATCTCGCTGACGGTCAGGTACGCCGAACTCGCCCCGGCGGAAGCGAAGAAGAGGACCACGCACCAGCAGGCCGTCATGGTCACGGCGGTGAGCCGGCCGGCGCCGAAGAGCCAGGCCGTCGCGAACAGCAGGAGACCGGACAGGATGTAGGTGCCGGAGATCATCGGCCGTCGGCCGAGGGTGTCGAACAGGCGGCCCAGCAGCAGCGGGCCGAGGAGGTTCCCGAAGGCGATCACGGCGAAGTAGTAGCCGGTGACCGCGCTGGAGACGTCGAAGAACGTGACCAGGATCGACCCGAAGCCGAAGGTGATCGCGTTGTAGAGGAACGCCTGTCCGACGAAGAGGGACAGACCGAGCACGGCCCGGCGGGGGTAGGTGCGGAACACGGTCCTCGCGATCTCGCCGAAGCCGATGCTGCGGCGCACGGTGACGGTGATGGACCGGCCCGGCTCGGGCAGCTTCTTCCCCGTCTGTGCCTCCACCTGCCGTTCGACGTCCGCGACGAGTTCCTCGGCCTCCTCCGCCCGGCCGTGCATGAACATCCAGCGCGGGCTCTCGGGCACGTGGCGCCGTACGAGCAGGATGACCAGGCCGAGGACGACGCCGAGGGCGAACGTCAGCCGCCAGCCCACCGACGGCGCGAAGATGTCGGTGTTCAGGGCGACGACCGACAGCAGGGCTCCGGCGACCGCGCCGAGCCAGAAGCTGCCGTTGATGATCAGGTCGACGCGGCCGCGGTACTTGCTGGGGATCAGCTCGTCGATCGCGGAATTGATGGCCGCGTACTCACCGCCGATGCCGAAGCCGGTCAGGAAGCGGAAGAGGAAGAACCACCAGGAGGAGAAGGACAGCGCGGTCAGGGCGGTCGCGCCGAGGTAGACGGCGAGCGTGATCAGGAAGAGCTTCTTGCGCCCGAAGAGGTCGGTGAGGCGCCCGAAGAACAGCGCGCCGGCGCACGCGCCCGCCACGTAGAGGGCGGCGGCGAGGCCCGTGACCTGCGCGTCGGTGACCGACAGGCCGCTGTCGTCCTCGGAGAGGCGGCTGGCGATGCTTCCGACGACGGTGACTTCCAGGCCGTCCAGGATCCATACGGTGCCCAGCCCGATCACGATCATCCAGTGCCACCGTGACCACGGCAGCCTGTCCAGCCGTGCGGGCACCTTGGTGGTGACGGTGCCGGTTCCCGTGTTCAACGACTCTGTGGCCTCGGACATGCCGACCGTCTGCCCCGGCCACCCGGGGCCAAACGGGAGGCCGTTGCGGTCCCCGCCCCCGTACGGGTGAACTCCCCCGCCGGGGTTGAGGGCCGCCGCACGCGCCCCGATAGTGGAGAGCGGACAGGGCTCTCGGAGCCACCGTCATCGGGGAGGGACGAACAGCGATGAAACGCCTTCTGTCACTGGTCAGTTGCACGGCCCTGGGCCTCGGTCTGGCGGTCGCGGGCGCCACCCCGGCGGCCGCCGATCCGTACGACTGCCGGACCTGGTACCAGTCCAGCAGCACCGCCGCGGGGACCTGCACCAACGGAACCGGCGAATTCCGCGTCTACACCCGCTGCGACCGGCCCCTCGCACGGGACTACACGGTGTACGACCCGACGTGGCGGCGCGTGGGAACCACGAGCACGGCCATCTGCCACAGCGGCGGCAAACCGTACGGCGCGGGCATCCAGGTCCACTAGCTCACGTCCGGCTCAGATCCGGCTCACGTCTTCTTCAGGCGCCGGTTGATCTCCTCGCTGAGGCGGCGGTTGAGTTCCGCGAGCTGTTCGGGGGTGTAGGCGGAGAGGTCGCCGGTACCCGGAGGAGCGGCCGGTGTCTCCGTCTTGCGTTTGTCCTCCTCGCGGCGTTTGAGTTCCTGTTCCTCGGGTGAACCGGGCGCCGCGTAGGCGCACCGGATTAGTGCGCCGTCGGCCGCCTTCAGGCAGGTCACCTCCCGGCCCCCGATCTGGCCCCGGCCCTCCACCCGGTAGCGGATGTTCTGTTCGCTGCCGATGGTGGCCGTCCAGCTGCTGCCGCCGGTCGGCGCGACCTCGAACACCCTGTCGTCGTTGTAGCAGCAGACGTCCCGGTACTCGGCCTTGATCAGGGCGACGATCGCCTTCGGGGACGCCCAGGTCGGGTCGAGGCGGTGGACGGTCAGGGGGGCCAGCGAACTCCCCTGGTGGCGGGTGGGGACCGTGGAGACGGCTACGACCGAGCTGGCCTCGCCCTGGGGCGTGAGGGGGGTGACGTAGGCGCTGCCGGTGCCGTCGCGGTAACGGAGGGTGAAATCGGATTCGTTCCCTTCGTTGGCGCCGTCCTCCGAGGCGTCCCAGCCGCTGCGCTCGAACCACCAGTCGCTGAAGCTGCCGACGGCGGCCGTGGCCTCGCGCTGGCGGGCCGCGAGGCTGAGCGGGTACGACGCGCCCGGAACGGCGGCCGTGTCGGTGGTGATCGTGAGCCGGCCCGTGCGGCCGTCGTAGAGGGCGGTGCCCGCGGGCCGCTCGGTGACCACGAGGATCCCGGTCTGGCGCTTGAGGGGGACCACCACGACGGGCGTGCCGTCCGCCCGGCAGGTCACGTAGACGTCGTCGGCATCGAAGCGGACCCAGCGCTGCCGGTCGGAGATCTTCCGGCCGAGGTTGTGGCCGAACCAGCCCCCGATCCGGGCGTCGGCGGTGTCCACCTCGAACTCGCAGCGCTGCTGGGAACGCCCGCCGCTGCCGAGCGGCACCTCCTGCACGAGTCCGACCTCGTACCCCGCGAGCCAGCCGCGCCGCTCGACGAGGGTGGCGAACCGGTCGGAGTCCGGAAGGTAGGTGATGTCCGCGATCTCACCGGTCACGTCGCCCAGGTGGGGGGCGGCCTGCGCCCGGCCGACGACGTAGGGCGAGCGGGCGGCCAGGTCCGGCACCGGCTCGGTCACCGTCGTCGTGCGTTCCATGTACGCGCGGTCCTGGAGGTAGGCGCCGTAGACCAGCCAGCAGACTCCCAGGACCAGGCCCGCGACGACGCTCACCCCGCCGAGGACGTGCACGGCCGTGCCGCCGGCGGAGGCACGCCCCCGCAGGACGAGCGGACGGATCACCCAGGGGAGCCCGAGGAGCACCGGCAGCCAGATCCACGAGAAGAGCTTGCGCAGCTCCCACACCAGGATGGTCGTGTAGTACGAGCCGTACCACAGCGCGAAGAGCAGCAGCGCCCCCGGTATCACGATGCGTATCAGCCTGCGGCCCATCCGTGTCCTCCCCCGCCCCGGAAGGCACCAATTCTGTACCTCCGGCCAGGGGCGCGTAAGTGTTCTGCCGTAATCGGGGTAGCCGCACCGTGTGATCACTCTCGGAGTCGAGGAAGAGTACTTGCTGGTGGACCCCGCGACCTTCCGTCCCGTGTCCCGGGCCGAGGAGGTGCGCGCGACCGCCGGTCTCGGGTCCATCACGGAGGACGGCGAGGTGCAGGACGAGCTGCTCCAGGCGCAGGTGGAGGTCGCCACGCCGATCTGTTCGAAGCTGGAGGAGGTCGGGGGCCACCTGCTGCGGCTGCGCCACGCGCTCGCGTCCGCCGCCGAGGAGCACGGCTGCCGGCTCGCGGCGACGGCGGCCGCGCCGCTCAGGAACGCGGCGCCGGTCCCCGTCACGCAGAAGCCGCGGTACCGCGCCATGGAGGGGGCGGCCCGGCAACTGGTCGACGAGCAGCTGATCAACGGCATGCACGTGCACGTCGCCGTGCCCGACCCGGAGACCGGTGTGGCGGTGCTGAACCGCATCCGCGTCTGGCTTCCGACGCTGCTGGCGATGTCGGCGAACTCGCCCCTGTGGGACGGACGGGACACCGGCTTCGCCAGCTGGCGCACCATCGTGTTCAGCCGGTGGCCCGTGAGCGGACCGCCGCCGTACTTCGAGGGCTTCGCCGACTACGAGCGACGGCTCGACGCGCTGGTCGCGTCGGGGGTGATCGCCGACCGGGGGCAGATCTACTGGACGGCCCGGCTCTCCGACCGGTACCCCACGGTGGAGTTCCGGTGCGCCGACGTACAGCTCAGGGCCGACGACGCGGTCATGCTCGCCGGGATCGTCCGCGCGCTGGTCACGGTCGCCATCGCCGACGAGCGGGCCGGCGCCGATCCCGCCGCGTGCGCGCCGGAACTCTTGCAGGCCGCCACCTGGCACGCGGCCCGGCACGGGCTGAGCGGCGCCCTGGTCGATCCCCTGGGCCGGCTGCGCAGCAGTGGTGACGTACTGTCCCTGCTCCTGCGGTACATCGCTCCCGCGCTGGAGGAGAGCGGCGACCACCGCGAGGTGGGCTCGCTGGTCCACCGGCTCCTCCAGGAGGGGACGCCCGCCGACCGGCAGCGCCGGGCCCTGGCCGAGGGGGGCATGCCCGCCCTGTGCGACCTGGTCGTCGGGGCGTCCGTCACCTGAGCGCGCCTGAGCCCGGCATCTGAGCCCGTGGCTCACGGTGCCGGGTCGGCTCCGACCGCCTGCCGGTACGCCACGTGCCCGCCGAGCGCGCCGGTCAGCGCGAGCGCCGCCAGCCCGCCCGTCGACCACAGCCTGCCCTTCGCCGGCCGGCCGCCCAGGCGGGCCGCCAGGGACATCGCGTAGCAGCCGACCGCGACGGCGTTCGAGGCCGCGTGGGCCAGTCCGACCCGGGCCTGTTCGGGCGGCAGGTCCGCCCAGTCGGCCCAGCCCGTGATGGCGGCCGGCGCCACTCCGGCCAGTCCGACGGCCGTCAGGGTCGTCGCCGCGCGCTGTGCTCCGGGTACGAGGTCCAGTACGCCGGCCGACAGCCAGCAGCCGATCGGCACCTGCACGAGAAGGGGATGGACGGGATGGCCCAGCGGCCGGCCGCGCAGCAGTTCGCGTACGTCTCCCAGCGGGAGCGAGCGGATCCGCCGCTGGAGGGCCCGGATCGCGGGGTCTGCCGCAGTGGTCCGTTCGAGGCGGTCCAGGGTCCGCAGCCACCGTGCCGACAAGGCGTCCAGGACCGATGTCTCCCGGGCCCGCGGCGAGGTGTCGGGGGCGTGTCTGTTCATGTACGGCGCCTACCCCGCATCGCGTCGGCATCCCACGACGGCCGGGGGTGTTCGGGGCGGCCCGGCCGGCGCGCCAGCGACGTCGGATCGACTGGGCTGATCGCCCGAAACGGGGGCAGAAGGGCAACGACGCGAAAGGGGGATCCGGATGCCCGGAATCCACACGTGGCTCGACCGCGTGAGAGACGGCGCGGCCGCGCTCGGTGAACGCCGTGCGCAGGCCCAGGCACGGCGCGAGGCCGAGGAGGAAGCGGAAGCCGAACGGGAACGGGCCGCACGGGCCCGCAGGGCACGCCCCCGCATCCCGGACCCGGCCCAGGCGGTGCCCTGGGGGGTGCGGGTGGCCGCCGAGACGGCTTGGCGGTTCCTGGTCCTGGCCGGCGCCCTCTGGGTCGTGATGCGGGTGATCGGGGCCGTCCGGCTGGTGGCCCTCGCCTTCGTCGTGGCACTGCTGGTCACCGCCCTGCTCCAGCCGACGGTCGCCCGTCTGCACCGCCGGGGGCTCTCGCAGGGGCTGTCCACCGCGGTGACGGCGATCTGCGGCTTCCTCGTGCTCGGCCTGGTCGGCTGGTTCGTCGTATGGCAGGTTCTCGACAATCTCGACACCTTGTCCGGACGCCTCCAGGAGGGCGTCGACGAGCTGAAACGGTGGCTCCTCGACAGCCCGTTCCACGTCACCGAGCAGCAGATCAACGACATCGCCGAGAAGATCAGCGAGGCGATCGGCACCAGTACCAGCGAGATCACCTCGACGGGGCTCCAAGGGGTGACGGTCCTGCTGGAGGTCATCACCGGGATGCTCCTGGCGATGTTCTGCACGCTGTTCCTGCTCTACGACGGCCGCCGGATCTGGGAGTGGACGCTCAAGCTGGTCCCGGCCGCCGCCCGGCCCGGAGTGGCCGGCGCGGGCCCGCCGGCCTGGCGGACGCTCACCGCGTACGTACGCGGGACGATGCTCGTCGCCCTGATCGACGCCCTGTTCATCGGTGTGGGCATCTACCTCCTCGGTGTGCCCCTCGCCGTCCCCATCGGTGTCGTGATCTTCCTGGCCTCGTTCGTGCCGCTGGTCGGCGCCGTCGCCTCCGGCGCGCTCGCCGTGATCGTCGCGCTGGTCACCCAGGGCGTGTTCACCGCGTTCCTGGCCCTGCTGGTGGTGCTCCTGGTGCAGCAGATCGAGGGCCACGTGCTGCAGCCGTTCATCCTGGGGCGGGCCGTCCGGGTCCATCCCCTCGCGGTGATCCTGGCCGTGGCCACGGGCGGGCTGGTCGCGGGGATCGGCGGAGCGGTCGTTGCCGTCCCGCTGGTGGCCGTGGCCAACACGGTGATCGGCCACCTCCGCGCACTGCCCGACGACGACGGGGAAGAGCCGACCGGTGACCCCGTCCTCGACGCGGAGCGAGCGGAGCAGCCGGGCGGGGCCGCGGAGCCGCCGGGAGACCAGGCGTAGGCCGACGGACCGCATAGACCGAGGGGGCTCCTGGATTCCAGGAGCCCCCTCGGTCTGCGCGGTCCGTCTCACACGTGGGCGGCCTCGGAACGGCCCGGGAGGTGGTAGACGGCGAAGGCGCGGTCGATGACGGGCATCGCCACGTTGCGGACCCGCACCCCTCCCGCCGTCATGCCGTGCTCGGTACCCGAGTGGGCGTGTCCGTGGACGGCGAGGTCCGCTCCCGCCTCGTCCATCGCCTCCGCGAGGAGGTAGCTGCCGAGGAAGGGGTAGATCTCCAGCGGCTCCCCCGCGAGCGTGTCCGGAACCGGAGCGAAGTGGGTGAGGGCGATGCGGAGTTCGCTGCCGTCCTCCCGGAGGTCGCTCAGGGCCCGCGCGAGTCCGTCGGCGCAGGTGCGGGTGTACCGGATGAACGCCTTCATCTCCGGTTCGCCGAACTCGCTGCCACTGCGACCGGCGAAGCCGCCGCAGAAGCCCTTGGTCCCCGCCACGCCGACCCTCGTGCCGTCGATGTCGAGCACGACTGAGGTGCCCTCCAGTACGTGGACGCCCGCGGCCGTCAGCTCCGCGGCCACGGCCTCCTCCTGGTCGCTCTGGTAGTCGTGGTTGCCGAGCACGGCCACCACGGGGACGGCGAGCCCGGCCACCTCCCCCGCGACGACCCGCGCTTCCTCCCGGGTGCCGTGGCGCGTCAGGTCACCGGCCAGGAGCAGCAGGTCCGCGCAGTCGCCCAGGGTGTCGAAGGCGGGCCGCAGGAATCCCGCGCTGCCGGGGCCGAGGTGGACGTCCCCGACGGCCGCGACCCGGATCACGACAGCTCCTCGGCCCGGCCGGGCGGTGCGGAGCGGCTGATCGTGATGTCCTCCCGCCACTCCAGTCCGGCGAGTTCCTCGGCGGCGAGCCGCAGGACCTCCGCCCGGCACTCCGGGCTGGAGACGCTGCCCGAGATCACCGCGCCCGACCCGCGGGCTTCCACGCGCACGCCCAGTTCCGCGAGGTCCTCGCGCGCCATCCGGTCACGCAGGTGCTCGATGCGGTACTCCACCCTCTCGTGGGCCGTCATGGCGTCTCCTTCCGTACGGAGCCGGCGGCGGTCCGGCCGTCGATGACGCGGAGCCGCTCCAGCAGGTGGAGGAACGCGTCGGCCAGCGGCTCCGACCGGTGGTCCCGGTCCAGCCGGTCCCAGTCGATCCGCTCCCGCAGCATGCGCGCCATGGGCAGCAGGTCGCCGAAGTCGCAGTAGTGCTCGCAGAGCGCGGAGAGACGGCTGTCCATCAGGTCCGTCGGCGCGAGGACGGGCATCCACACCGAGTCCACCGCCTTGACGTCGGCCCGCTCCAGGAGTTCCGTGCTCACCGGCCGCCGCGCCAGCTCGAAGATCAGGTCGATCTCCTCCCCGCCGGACCGGCCCTTGACGAGCCAGTCCTCCGGGGCCCGGCGCATCTCGATCCCGCCGTCCTCCAAGGCCTTGATGGCGGCGTCCGCGTCCTCGGGGCGGACGCAGAAGTCGGTGTCGTGCTGGAAGCGGGCGGGCAGTCCGTGAGCGAACGCGGCCACGCTGCCGGCCAGGGCGAACGGCGGTCCGGACCGCTTCAGGAGCGCTGCGACCAGTTTGGTGGTCTCCAGGATCGCCTGGGTGTGGTCCCTGGGCAGGGGGCCTTCGGCGGGAACGGGGGGATCCAGGCCTTCGGGCGGCGCCTGTCCCATGGCCGGTCCCTTGGCCGTGGTCGACGGGGTCGACGGCTTCAGTGGCGTCATAGGGAGCGCGTACCCGGCCCACCCGGCCGAAACCCCTCGGCGGCCCTGGAGTGCCGTACCGGAGCAAGGGTAGGCGCCCCACGTGCGTCCGCGCCGTGCCCCTGCCGGTACGGGTGCCCCGCCCCCGGGCCGCGGACGCCGACCGTACCCCTGGAGAGGACCGGGCCCATGCGTCGGACACCTGCGGACAGCCCAGAGCGACCGGAAGCCGGAGGAGCGGGCCTGCACGTCGTGGTCGTCGGGGCCACCGGGAACGTCGGGACCAGCGTCGTCAGCGCGCTGTCCGAGGATCCGGCGGTGGCCTCCGTGCTGGGCCTGGCCCGGCGCGTACCGGGCTGGCGCCCGGCGAAGACGCGGTGGCGGGCCGTGGACGTCGAGCCGGGCGGCGAGGACCTCGTACCGCTGTTCACCGGAGCGGACGCCGTCGTCCACCTCGCCTGGAAGTTCCAGCCCACCCACCACCCGGCCGACACGTGGCGCACCAACGTCCTCGGGAGCCTGCGCGTCTTCGACGCCGTGGCGGCCGCGGGGGTACCGGCCCTCGTCCACGCTTCGTCGGTCGGCGCCTACTCCCCCGGACCCAAGGACCGTGCGGTGGACGAGACCTGGCCCACCCACGGGTGGCCGCAGGCCGCGTACACCCGGGAGAAGGCGTACCTCGAACGGGTCCTCGACACCTACGAGCTCAAGCACGCGGAGATCCGCGTGGTGCGCATGCGCCCGGGTTTCCTCTTCAAGCGGGAGTCCGCCTCCGAGCAGCGCCGGATCTTCGCGGGACGGCTCCTTCCCGGCCGGCTGGTGCGCCCCGGGCTGGTCCCGGCCGTGCCCGACCTGCCCGGGCTGCGGTTCCAGGCCCTGCACACCGACGACGCGGCGAGCGCCTACCGGGCGGCCGTCGCCCTCCCCGTGCGGGGCGCCTTCAACCTGGCCGCCGAGCCTCCCGTGGATTCCGACGTCCTGGCGCGCCTCTTCGACGCGCGGAGCCTGTCGATGCCCGCCGGGCCGGTGCGGGCCGCCCTCGCGGCGGCGTGGCGGCTGCACCTGGTCCCGGCGTCCCCGGACCTGTTCGACGCCGTGCTGCGGCTCCCGCTCATGGACGCGACCCGGGCCCGGGAGGAACTCTCCTGGGAGCCCCTGTACACATCGGTGGAGGCCGTCGGGGAGTTCCTCGCCGGGCTGCGGGCCGGAGCGGGCGCGGACACCGCCCCGCTCGCCGCGGACCGGACGCTGCGACAGCGGCTGGACGGTCTCGCCGACCGGCTCGTCACGGCGTGAGCGGCGCGAACGCGGGCCCGCGCCCGGCCCCGGCAAGGGGCGGGGCGCGGGCCCGCGTTCGTCTCCCGCTCAGAACGGCTCAGGTGTTGAGCCGCTCAGGTGTTGAGCAGGCGGTTGAAGAAGGAGCGGTAGTGCTGCAGGGCCAGGCGCAGGTCCTCGGTCGCCACCTGCTCGCCGCGGTCCCACCGGCCTTCCAGGCCCTGCTTGTGCGCGGAGAAGGTACTGGCCAGGGTCTGCATGACCTCGGCCACCAGGGTGTCGGCCGACCTGACCGCCTCCTGCGGGTCGTCGACGAAGCGGCTCTGGATGTCGCTCCACGCCTTGCGGTAGCCCTCCGACTCCGCGCTGCCGAGGAGCGGACCGGCCTCGTCGGCGCCGTGGTCGGCGCCGACGTCGGTACCGGCGTCGGTGCGGGCGTCAGTGCCGGTGTCAGTGCCGGTGCCGGTGTCGAGACGGCCGGTCCTCGGGTCGTTCACGTCGTTCGGGTCGGGCTCGTCCAGCCGCGAGGGCTCGTCCAGCCGGGATTCCTCGCCGAGCCGGGAGGGCTCGTCGGCGCGGCCGGCGGTCGCCTCGCCCGGGTAGACCGGTGCCTCCCGTCCGTCCCCCGCTCCCGTTCCCGCTCCGGTTCCCGGGTGCGCGAGGTCCTCCGTGGTCAGGCCGGGCTGGGTGGCCCGCGCCTCCCTGTCGTTGTCGCCGTGTATCTGCATGTCACCGGCTCCTCTGGTCCGTGAGCAGTTCCTCGAACAGGGCGCGGTAGTGCACCATCGCCCCGCGGAGCTCCTCGGTCGTCGCCTGCCCGTTCCCGCTGCGTTCCTTGATGTCGTGCGCCGCCCGGTAGTGCTCCAGGGTGCGTCCGTGTTCGACGGACAGGTCGCGGACGGCGCCGTGGTAGTCCTCGGTCGGGTAACCGCGTTCGCCCATCAGCCGCGACACGAGCGCGTCGGCTTCGGACACCGAGCCTTCGGGGCGGTCCACGAAGTGTTCCTGGACTCCGCTCCATTCCTCGGCGTACTGCTGTCGCCGCTCGGGCGGCAGTTCCTTGATGTCGAGCTTGTCGTGCCGTTCCTCGCGGGCGCGCAGGTCGCGTTCGGCGGCCCGCTGGCCGCCCTCTTCCTGGACCGCGCGCTCGTACTCGGGTCCGAACCGTTCTCTCAGGTGTCGCCGTCGCGTCTGCATTCCCACGAGCGCGGCGATCGCGATCACCACGATCACCGCGATGACGATGACGACGATCAGCATGGTTGTTGACATCTCCGGCCTCCGTCCTGGGGCCTCGCATTTGTTGACGCGCGGCTGCCCGCCCTTTCGCCGGGCAAACCCGCGCACGGGCTCATCCGTCCGCGAACGGGCTGCTGTCGAGGTGGGCGAGCAGGTCGGCGGGGTGGCGGTACACGGCGCGGGCGCCGGCCTCTTCGAGGTCGTGCCGCGGGATGCCGCCGCAGAGCAGTCCCACGCACGCGACGCCGGCCCGCGAGCCCGCCCGCATGTCCCAGACGGTGTCTCCGACGAACACGGCGCCGTGCGCGGGTGCGTCCACGAGGCCGAGGGCGTGGCGCACCGGATCGGGTGCGGGCTTGCCCTCGTCCACGTCGTCGGAGGTGGCCGTCGCCGTGATGGCGTCGTCGGCGTCGACGGCCCGTCTGAGGGCGTCGAGTTCCGCGTCCTTCGCGGAGGTGACGAGGACGACCCGCCAGTCCCGGCGGGCCAGCTCGCGCAGCAGTCCGGCCGCGGAGTCCAGCGCGGGCAGCCGGTCGAAGTACGTGGCGTAGAGGGTGGTGTGGGCGGCGCTGAGCGCCTCGTCCTCGCCGGTGTCCCGGTCGTCGCCCAGCAGGTGGGCGAGGAGGTCCTCGCCGGGCAGGCCGATCGCGCGGTGGATGTCGTGCGTGGCGACGTCGTGGCCGGCCTGCCGGAGGGCCTCCCACCAGCAGACGACGTGCAGGTGGTTGGTGTCGGCGAGGGTGCCGTCGACGTCGAACAGAGCGGCGCGGTTCATAGGGGGCGCCTACCCGTCGCCTCCCCGGGCACTCCTCGCGGGCGGGCCGGGTGTCAGCCGAGCGCGGGCAGGACGCGGTCGGGGGTGAGGGGCAGGCTCCGCAGGCGCCGGCCCGTGGCATGGCAGACCGCGTTGCCGATCGCGGCCGCCGTGCCGACGATGCCGATCTCCCCGATTCCCTTGCTGCCCATGGGGTTGAGGTGTTTGTCGTGCTCTTCGATCCAGTGGGCTTCGATGTCGGGTACGTCGGCGTTCACGGGCACGTGGTAGGCGGCCAGGTCGCTCTCCAGGAAACCCCCGTGGACCGGGTCGACGGTGCTGTGCTCGGTCAGTGCCATGCCGATGCCCATGACCATGGCGCCGACGAACTGGGAGCGTGCGGTGACCGGGTTGAGGATGCGGCCCGCGGCGAAGACGCCGAGCAGCCGCCGGACGCGTACCTCGCCGGTGACCGTGTCCACCTGGACCTCGGCGAAGTGCGCGCCGAACGCGTGACGGGCGTACGGGGACTGCTGCGCGGCCGACTGGGCGGTGTCGGCGGACGCGGACAGGCCGGCGGCGGGGACCGGGCCGTGGTGGCGGGCCAGGCGGGCCACGAGGGCGGCGCAGGCGTCGTGCACCGCCGAGCCCCAGGAGGCGGTCCCGCAGGATCCTCCGGCGAGGGAGGCCTTCGGCAGCCCGGTGTGCCCGATGGCGAGGGTCACCGCCTCCAGCGGCACCCGGAGCGCGTCGGCGGCCACTTGGGCGAGGACGGTACGTGCGCCGGTGCCGATGTCGGTGGCGTTGATCTCGACCAGGTAGCCGCCGTCGGGCCGGGCGTGGGCGCGGGCGGTGGAGGGGGCCAGGAGGTACGGGTAGGTGGCGGCGGCCACTCCCGTGCCGTACCACAGCGGTCCGTCCCGGCGCGGGGTGCGCCGCGCGGCCCAGCCGAAGCGGTCCGCGCCCTCGCGCAGGCATTCCACGAGGTGGCGGCTGCTGAAGGGGCGGCCGCTGTCGGGTTCGGTCGCGGGCTCGTTGCGGACGCGCAGCTCGACGGGGTCGAGGCCGAGGGCTTCGGCGAGTTCGTCCATCGCCGATTCCAGTGCGTACATGCCGGGGGCCTCGCCGGGGGCGCGCATCCAGGAGGGGGTCGCCACGTCGAGGGCGACGGCCCGGTGCGTGGTGCGGCTGTCGGGGACGGCGTACATGACGCGGGCGGGGACGGCGGCCTGCTCGACGAATTCCCTGACCCGGGAGGTGTGGGTGGTGACCTCGTGGGTGAGTGCGGTGAGGACCCCGTCCGGGCGGGCGCCGAGACGGACCCGGTGCAGGGTGGGCGCGCGGTGCCCGACGGTGGCGGGCAGCTGGCGCCGGGGCAGGGCGAGGGTGACGGGGCGGCCCGTGCGGCGGGCCGCCATGACGGCGAGGACCACGTGCGGGCGGGGTGTTCCCTTGCAGCCGAAACCGCCGCCCACGTGCTCGGAGACCACCGTGATCCGGTCCTCGGGGAGGGCGAAGAGGGAGGCGAGCGCGGAGCGGACCGGGCCGGCTCCCTGGCTGGAGTCGTGCACGGTGAGGTGGCCGCGCCCGGCGTCCCAGTCGGCGGTGGCCGCGTGCGGCTCCATGGGGTGGTTGTGCAGCGGCGGCACCGTGTAGGAGCAGTCGACCCGGACGGGGGCGGCGGCGAGGGCGGCGTCCGGATCGCCGTGCTCCCGGTGGGCGGGGTGGCCGCCGTTGGCCTGCTCCGGGGTGTAGGCGCCGGGGTGGCCGGTGTGCAGGCCGACGTCGTGTTCCTCGGTCGAGTAGCTGATCCGGAGGGCCGCCGCGGCGGCCCGGGCGGCCTCGGGGGACTCCGCGACGACCAGGGCCACGTACCAGCCGCGGTGCGGGACCCGGGTGTCCTGGAGCACCTGGAGCGTGGGGTCGTCGGAGGGGCCGAGCCGGGGCGCGTCGTAGGGGGTGAGGACGTCGAGCACGCCGGGCAGCCGCAGGGCGGCGGCGGTGTCCACGGCGGTGACCCGGCCGCGGGCGACGGTGGCGGGGACGGGCCGGGCGTGGACGCGTCCGGGCGGTGCGTGGTCGGCGGCGTAGCGCGCCGCGCCGGTGACCTTCTGCGGCCCCTCCGTCCGGTCGGCGGGGGTACCGAGTGCCGCGTGCCGCATGGGTGTACTCCTCGTGGTGTTCGGCGGCGTCCGTCAGGGGGCGTGCCCGGCCGCCCGGCGGGTGAGGGTGGCGAGCGCGTCGCGGGCGAGGTTCGCGGCGAGGCCCACCTTGAAGGCGTTGTCGCGCAGGGGCAGGGCGTGGGCGAGTTCCGCGTCGACGGCCTCCCGGAGGGCGGCCTCCGTCGGCTCGGCTCCGGTGAGGAGGGCCTCGGCGGTGGTGGCCCGCCAGGGCCGGTGGGCGAGACCTCCGAAGGCCAGCGCGACGCGCCGGACGCGGCCGTCTTCGAGTTGGAGGACGGCCGCGACCGAGGCCAGTGCGAAGGCGTACGAGGCCCGGTCGCGGGCCTTGCGGTAGAGGGAGACCGCGCCGGGTGCGGCGGCCGGCAGGAGGACGGCGGTGACGATCTCCCCGCCGCGCAGGACGGTGTCCTGCTCGGGCCGGTCTCCGGGGAGCCGGTGGAATTCCGTGACCGGCACGGTACGGGTTCCCTGGTCGCCGTACAGCTCCACGGCGGCGTCGAACACCGCCAGGGCCACCGCCATGTCGGACGGGTGGGTGGCGATGCAGTGGGCGGAGTGGCCGAGGACGGCGTGATCGCGGTGGATCCCGTCGCGGGCGGCGCATCCGGTGCCGGGCTCGCGCTTGTTGCAGGGCGTGGAGACGTCCTGGAAGTACGGGCACCGGGTGCGCTGGAGCAGGTTGCCGCCGGTGGTGGCGATGTTGCGCAGCTGTCCCGAGGCGCCGGCCAGCAGGGCCTGGGCGAGGGCGGGGTAGCGGGCGCGTACGGCCGGGTGTGCGGCGACGTCGCTGTTGCGGGCCGTGGCGCCGATGCTCAGGGTCCCGTCGGGCAGCTCCCGCACCTCGTGCAGCGGGAGCCTGCTGAGGTCGATGAGGGCCCGGGGCTCCTCGACTCCCAGTTTCATGAGGTCGACGAGGTTGGTGCCGCCGGCGAGGTAGCGGGCGCCCGGGTGGCGGGCGTGGGCGGCGGCGGCTTCGCGGAGGCTGGTGGCGCGTACGTAGGCGAAGGGCTTCACGCGGTCACGTCCGTCACGGCGTCGACGATGCGGGGGTAGGCCCCGCATCGGCAGAGGTTTCCGCTGAGCCGTTCCCTGATCTCCTGCGCGGTCAGCGCGACGGGGCCGGACCGGGACAGGGCGGAGGCGGGGGTGGCGTGCGAGGGGTGGCCGGCGGCGGCCTCCTCGACGGCTCCGACGGCGGAGCAGAGCTGGCCGGGCGTGCAGAAGCCGCACTGGTAGGCGTCCCGCTTCAGGAACGCCTGCTGGAGCGGGTGCGGGCCGTGTCCGGCGCGGTCCGCGAGACCTTCGACGGTGGTGATCTCCGCGCCGTCCTGGGCCACGGCGAGCAGCAGACAGCTGTTGGCCCGCCGCCCGTCGACCAGCACGGTGCAGGCTCCGCACTGCCCGTGGTCGCAGCCCTTCTTCGCTCCGGTGAGCTCCAGGTGACCGCGCAGCGCGTCGAGAAGGGTGACGCGGTGGTCCAGCCGGAGGGTGTTCAGCCCGCCGTTGACGCGCAGGGTGACGGGGGAACTCCAGTCGCCGGGGGCGTCCTGCCCGCTGCCGGGCCCCGTGCCGGCTGCGCCCTCGTGCCAGGAGCCCTCGTGCCCGGGGCCCTCGTGCCCGGGGTCCGCGTCACTCGCCACCGCGTTCTCCGTCCGTGCCCGTGCCCGTGCCGGTCCCGTCGGGCCGTCTCGGGGACAGCCTGGGCCCTCGCGAGCCGTCCGGCATCCCGGAAGGGCCGAACGGTCCCGTGGACGCCCTCACAGCTCCCGCAGGGCGGGGAGCAGCTTGGTCTCGGACCATTCGAGGAAGGGTTCCTGCTGGTCGCCGCCGATCTGGACCAGGGCGATCTCGGTGAATCCGGCGTCGGCGTAGGGGCGTACGGCGTCGACGAAGGCGTCCACGTCGTCTCCGCAGGGGATGGCGTCCGCGACGTCCTCGGGCCTGGTGTGCTGCGAGGCCTGGGCGAAGCTCTCGGGGCCGGGGAGTTCCGCGTTGACCTTCCAGCCGCCGAGCGCCCAGCGGAACTGGTCGTGGGCGCGTGCCACCGCCGCGTCGCGGTCGGGGTCGTAGCAGACGGGGAGCTGGCCGACGCGGGGTTTGCCGGAGCCCCCGTAGGCGCCGAACGCGGTCAGCAGTTCCTGCTTCGGCTCGGTGGCGATGAGCAGGTCTGCGTACCGGCCGGCGATCTCGCAGGAGCGGTCCCCGGAGACGGCGATCCCGATGGGGGGCGGGGTGTCGGGGAGGTCCCACAGTCTGGCGTTCTCGACGTCGAAGTGGGCGCCGTGGTGGCTGACGTTTCCGCCGGCCAGCAGGGAGCGGATGATTCCGACGGCTTCTTCGAGCATTTCCAGACGGACGTGGGCGGCGGGCCAGCCCGCGCCGACGATGTGCTCGTTGAGGTTCTCGCCGGAGCCCAGACCCAGCCGGAACCGTCCCTCGGACAGGAGCTGCATGGTGGCCGCCTTCTGGGCGATCACCGCGGGGTGGTAGCGGAACGTCGGGCAGGTCACGTACGTCATGAGCGGGATCCGGGTGGTGGCCTGCGCGGCGGCGCCCAGGACGCTCCACGCGTAGGGGGCGTGCCCTTGGGAGGTCAGCCAGGGGAAGGAGTGGTCCGAGATGACGGAGAAGTCGAACCCCGCCCGCTCCGCTCCCACGACGTGGCCCACCAGTTCCCGGGGGCCGGCCTGCTCGGTCATCATCGTGTATCCGATTCGCACCATGCCGGGCGCCTTGCCGTTCCGGACCGGTTGAAACGCCCGCTTTCCGGGCGTTACCGAACGGGACCGCGACGGCGGTCCGGGGCCGCTTCGGTCAGGCCGGGTGGCCCGCGTCCAGGTCCTGCAGCTCCCGGAAGCGCAGCAGGGCGGGTGGCGGGCCCTCGTGCGGCGGGCAGACGGCTTCGGGTGCCAGGAGGAACCCGACGTGGTCCCCGCCCTCGATCCGCCCTTCGATCCGTCCGGTGAACCAGGTGCGCACCTCGTCCAGTACGGGACTGCCCGCTTCCCCCGGGTGCCACCCGACCCGCGCGAACTTGTCCACCACGTCGCCCCGCTCCTCGCCGAACAGCGCCGCCAGTGCCCGCTGGCCGCGGCGCAGCAGGTGCACGGTGAGGTGTTCGGCGCCGCACGCGACGCGGTAGGTGCGGTTGGCGACCGACAGCCAGACGACGAACCGCGGCGGGTCGATCGAGCACTGCGAGGCGAAGCCCACCAGACAGCCCGCCCGCTCGCCGCCGGACGCGACCGTGACCACGTACATCGGGCCGTCGTGCACGTCGGTGAAGGGGTCCAGCTCCGTCACGGCGCCTCCTCGGTTCCTCGTGGTCCGTGTGGTTCGTGTGATCGGTGTGGCTCGTGTGGCTCGTGTGGTCCAGCGCGGTCCGTGTGATGCGTGTGGTCCTGTGGGCCTGACGGGCGGCTACCCCGTGCCACGGCGGGCAACCGGGGCCGCTTGGGGCGGGGCCGAGGGGGCATACGCGGCGGGGCAGGCACCGACCGGATCAACGATCCCGGCACCCCTGACAAACGGGCACAAATTGCAGGCTGCCCGCTGTGGTCGCATGGTGAACATCAGTACCCCTCGGACCATCAGACCGTCAGGCCCTCAGGAAGGGAGCCGGCTCGTCACGAGCAGCGCCAGCTCGCGGATCCGCGCCGTCCGACCCGACTCCCCGAGAAGGGACCGCCGTGATCTTTGCCCTGCTCCTCGTGCCCCCGTTCCTCCTGTGCGCCGTGCTCGCCCTCGGCCGCTACGAGGAGTACATGTTCACGCCGCACGAAGAGGACCCGGCGCCCCGCGCCGGGTCCTTCCACGTGCTGCGCGGCCACGACGACCAGCACGGCCGTCACGCCGCCTGAGGGCTTCTCGGGGTCGTCAGAGTTCCGCCCGCGAGGCGGCCTGGGCGCCCCGTACCGCGACGTTGGCCGCGTCCCGCACGAGCGGTGCGGTCGCCCGGCCGGCGTCGGTGAGCGTCCACCCGCACAGGGCCGCCCAGGTCAGCGCCGCCGAGGCGGCCACGGCGCGCTCGGTCCGGCGGGCGAGGAACGTGCCGAAGAGCAGCGCGTCCCCCGCGTCAGCGGCGACCCGGCACAGAACGGCCGTACGCAGCGCCGCACCCCCGGGGACCGTCACCATCGCGGCGCCGATGACCGCGTCCCGGACTCCCAGGGCCCGGATCAGCAACGCCGAGGAGCCCACCTCCGAGAGCCCGCACGGGCGGGCCAGCAACCGGGGACGGCAGGCCACCGCCACTCCGTATCCGAGGGTGGCCACGCCCATGGCCCTTGCCGCTGCGGTACGCATGTCCAGATCACTCCGTTCGGTGGGCCGGGGGCGCGTGCACCGCCACGGCCGGCGGTCTCAGGTGACGGGCTCCGGGGCCGGTACGGGTCCGGGGAGCGGGCCCGGGTGGGGCTGCGGGTCGGGGCGCGGAGCCGGCGAGGGCCGCGGATCGGGTTCGGGCTGCGGCGGGGCCGGCGGTACCGGGTCCGGGCCGCCCGGGGCGGGCACCGGGCCGGGGAGCGGTCCTGGCTGCGGACCGGGGCCGGGTCCCGGGGCGGGGGTCGGGCTGGGCGGGACGGGGTCGTTGGGAGGAGTACCCATGACGTCGTGTCATTCCTTCCTGGAGGGGGCGCCGTTCGCGGCGCGCCGGCGGCGGCCGCTCATGCCGCCGCTTGTCCGGCTGCCCCGAATTCCTTGACGAACGCGGTACAGAAGTCCGGGAGGTCGTCGGGCTTGCGGCTGGTGATCAGCGTCGCGGGCGCGGCGTGGCAGACCCGTACGGACTCGTCCACCCACGTGCCTCCGGCGTTGCGGATGTCCGTGGCCAGGCTCGGCCACGAGGTGAGGGTGCGGCCGCGGACGACGTCGGCTTCCACCAGCGTCCACGGGGCGTGGCAGATCGCCGCGACGGGCTTGCCCGCCTCGAAGAAGCTGCGGATGAACCCGACGGCCCGTGCGTCCATGCGCAGCGCGTCGGGGTTGGCGACGCCCCCGGGCAGCACCAGGGCGTCGAAGGCCTCCGAACTCGCACCGGCCAGGACGTGGTCGACGGCGAAGGTGCCCGCCTTGTCGAGGTGGTTGAACGCGCGGACCCGGCCGGGCTCCGTGGACACCAGCCGGGGATTCCAGCCGGCCCGTTCGACGGCCTTCCACGGTTCGGTGAGTTCGATCTCCTCGACGCCTTCGGGCGCGGTCAGGATGGCGATGCGCACCGGGGTTCACCTCTTTCGGTCGCGTGCACGCGGTCGGAGCGCGTGCCTGTGGCTCGTCCGTGCTCCTCGCGCCTGCCCCGCCGCACCCGCCTCAACCGGCGCGGGTGGGAGGAGCGGACCGGTGACGGCAGCGGACCGCCCCGCCCGGCCCAAGAGATCGGGCGGGGCGGTCGGCGGCGGGTTCGGTCGGCGCAGCTCCGGTCAGGGCAGGTTCAGCTGCCAGGAGACTCCGAAGCGGTCGTTCACCCAGCCGAACCGGGTGCTGAAGCCGTACGAATCCAGCGGCATCAGTTCCTCACCCTCCTCGGCCAGGGCCCCGTAGAGGCGTTCGAGTTCGGCCTCGGTGTCGCACTGCACGAAGAGCGACAGCGCCGGGGTGAAGCCGAAGGCGTGCTTGACGTGGCTGTCGATGCAGATGAACTGCTGCCCGGCGAGCGCGAACGTGGCCTTCACCACCGTGCCCTCCTCGCCGGGGCCGTCGGCGCCGTAGCGCGTGACCTCGACGATCTCGGCGTCCTCGAACAGGGAGGCGTAGAAGGTCATCGCTTCCTCCGCCCTGCCCTCGAACATCAGGAACGGGGTGATCTTCTGCGTCGTCGAGGCCATCGAGCCTGCCTTCCGGGTGATGGTGTGAGCCCTGGGGAACCGAGGCTAGGACACGCGCGCGCCGGAGGCCCTCGGGCTCGCTGGATCCCCGCTCAGGACACGAGGGTCTGTTCCTCCAGTTCGGTCAGCTTCACCGTGCACAGGCCGCCGCGTTCGGCCTTCACCTCCGTCACCTTGAGCTGCGTGCCCGGCGACAGGATGAACTCCTCCTCGTCCGTGAACGCGGAGAAGCGGCGGATCCCCACCGCCCGGACGGGCGTCACCTCGAAGAGGGTCCGTTTGCCGCGGCTGCCGAGGAACGCCCGGGCCACGCCCACCTTCGACGTGCACGAGGACACGCCCCACCACGTCACGGTCCTGCCCAGCGGATACTGCGCGCGCAGGTCCAGCGACACGCCGCGCCACAGGGGTTCCGTGCGGGCGGGCAGCTGCGACACCGCCGAGAACAGCAGCCTCAGGTAGGGCAGGTACGGGACGACCCTGGCCCGGTCCGGGGCGCGCAGGACCGCGTTGATCTCCCGGTAGAACGCGGACTCGCAGGTGTAGAGGTAGAGGGCGGCGATCGCGTCGGCGGACAGGCCGCCGGCGCCCGCGGCCCCGACGGCCGCCGTTTCGTCCGCCCGCTGCAGACCGAACTCGTGCGACAGCTTGACGTGGCGGTCGAGCGTGGACAGCAGCTCGGCGACCGGGGCGACGGCCTCCTTGAACTCCATGAGCGGGGTGTCGAACACGCCGGTGATCGCCGGGAGGACGAGGCCTTCGTCCTTGACGCTGGAGAGACGCTCCAGGTACAGCTGGTGCAGCTCCATGGTGGACGCGATGAACGCGCCCATGCGATCGGCGGTGCCGCCGGCGTTCGTCCCGCCCGCCTCCGCCGACTGCTGGTTCCAGCCCTTGCTCGGCAGCCAGTCGATCTCGTCGGCGCCCAGCGACGCGAGGGCCGCGTTCACCATGCGGAAGTGGTCGCCCTCGCAGAAGACGTCGCCCTGCGCGGCCGGGTTGGCGTGGTCGATGTGACGGACCTCGACGTCCGGGTACTTCTTCTGGAGCCGCAGGACGACGTTCTTCAGACTGCGCGCGTGAGCCCCCCACCACGCGAAGACGACGCCGCGGTCCTCCTCGTCCTCGGCGTCCTGCTTGGCCTTGAGGATCTCCTCGACGATCCGCTCGGCGACCGGGCGCCAGAACGCGGTGTGCCGGCCGGGCGCCATCGACCCGTCGCCGCTGGCGGTGAGCGCCGCGTTCAGCAGCAGCACGCCCTGCGTCAGCATCGCCTGGAACCACTCGGGCGGCTGGACGGTGTCCCGCTCCGCCAGGAGCGCCCGGACGTCGGCGATCGGAGTCTTCTTCGGGATGCCGTACTTCCACATCGCCGCCGCCTTGATGATGCAGCGGATGCTGACGACCCGGCCGAACTGGCTGTCCTTCCAGTCGTGGAAGGTGTTGTCGAACATGGCTATGCCGGTGGCGCTCTCCGGCCTCGGGTACGGGTTCTGGCCGAAGACCACCACCTTCCACTTGTGCGGGGGGTGGGGCTTGAGTGCCTGGAAGGTCAGTTCGCGGACGGGAACGACCTCGGGGCCGCGGCCCTGGCCGATGAAACCCGCCGCGTCCGGCTGCGCCTCGATGACCGGCTTCAGCAGCGGCAGCCACGGTTCACCGCCGCCCTTGAACAGTTCGGCGAGGGCCAGCGGATCGTTCGCGCCGGGTTCGGCCGGGACGTTTTCTTCACGCATCGGGAAGGGACTCCGAATCGTCAGAGGGTGCTGATGCAGACGTGGGTGTTCGGGGAGGCGGCCGCCCGGGCCGCGAAGCAGGTGATTTCGCGCGGAGGTTCTGGCAGCTGACGGCACACCACGTGGAGCGCGCCACGGGAGCCGACCGCCGCCGGCCCCGTGCCGGCAGGACGGGGCGCCGCGCCACGTTCGGTGGAATCTGGCCGCAGGCTAACACCGGCCTCTGACACCAGCCATCGTGACGGACCGTCACGGACGGCTCTTGGCCGCGGCGTTGTCAGTGGGCCGCGCTAACGTCGTGAGCAGTGCAAGAACCCTATCCGAGCGGAGTGGATCATGACGGTGGAACCTGTGCAGTCGTCGCTGAGGGTGGTGCTGACGGACATCAACACCGCGGTGGTGGAGGCCTGGCGGGCGGCGTTCGCGGACACCCCCGGGATCGAGATCCGGCGGGGCTCGATCCTCGACGAGGACGTCGACGCCTGGGTCAGCCCGACCAACTCCCGGGGCCGGATGGACGGTGGGGTCGACGCGGCGATCAAGCGGCACCTCGGCGCGGGCATCCAGCTGCGCGTACAGCGGGCGATCCGCGACCGGTTCGCGGGAAGCCTCCCGGTGGGCAGCGCGGTGGCGGTCGCGTCCGGAGCGACCAGTCCGAGGTTCCTGATATCGACGCCGACCATGGAATCGTCCTCGCAGAACGTCAGCGAGACCCTCAACGTGGCCCTGGCCTGCGCCGCGGCGTTCCAGGCGGTCCACCAGCAGAACCAGCGGACACCCGGCAGCATCCGGTCGGTGGCCCTGGTCGGCATGGGCGCCCAGACCGGGCGGGTTCCGGCGCGGGTGTGCGCGAACCTGATGTGGACGGGCTACACGTTGTTCCACGACCACCGCTTCGAGGACTACGAAGAGCTGCGCCGCACGGTCGTCGCGCAACTCGACGACATCGACAGTGCGCCGGCCGCTGCACGGATACGCATAGCCCCGCCGCGGCGACCCCGGGTCGGCTGACGGACGATCGGCCTCGCCGCACGGGCGCACGGCGGCGCACGCCGAGCAGGAGTACCGGGCGCGGTGGGGGTCACTCCTCCGTCGGGAGCCAGCAGCCGTGCAGTCCGAGGGGGACGCGGACGGGGATGCGGGCGCGGGCGACCGGCCCGGAGGCGGGGTCCTCGGCGGGGATGACCAGGAACCAGCTCGACCCGTCGGTGCGGTCGGTGGCGAAGGTCAGCCAGTAGCCGCGTTCGTCGGAGTCGTGGCCCGGCTCGGGCGCGAAGACGGGTTCTCCGACGGAGAGGTTCCCGGCCGGCCAGACGCAGGAGGCGCCGGTCCGGGTGTCGTACCAGCGCACCGCGTCGTACTCGCCGGTCAGCAGGTCGGTCCGGCCCGTGCCCGTCGCCAGCGCGGCGTACCGGTGGGGGCGCCCGATGCGGCGGTCGTCGATCCGGGGGAACTCCACGCGGGAGTCGTCCAGCATCGTGCGGGTCATGCTGCCGGCGGCCGGATCGATGCGCGCCCGGACGAGACCGCCGCGTACCGGCCCTCCCGTGTCCTCGGGGCTGCCGCCTACGGTCAGCCGGCTCCACTGCACGTAGTCGAGGGTCACCGCGGCGTCCGCGCCCGGGCCGTCGTCGTGGGCGTTGACGGTGTGCCACAGCCAGAAGGCCTCGTCGGTGGCCCAGCGCACCGGGCCGCCGTCCCGCGGGATCAGCGCCACGCGGGTGCCCCGCTCGGGCCGCCAGGCCAGGAAGGAGCCGCCCGCCATGGCCGCGTCCAGGTCGAAGAAGGCGGGGGCGAGGACGAGGACGGCGTAGCGGTCGGTGAGGGCCATGTCGTGGATCATCATCGGTTCGTCCACCCCGTCGACCAGGGTGGGCCCGCGGGTGACCGAGCCGTCACGGCCGATGACGGACCAGGTCAGATAGGGCGGCGTCAGGCCGTAGCAGAAGACGATCATCTCGCCGGTGGCCGGGTCGATCTTGGGGTGGGCCGTGATGCCGGCGGGCAGGGCCCCGTCGAAGGTCTCGCGGCCGACGGTGCCGAGGCCGGGGTCCACCCGGAAGGGGCAGGCAGATTCGGCGAGGGCCAGCATGCGGCCGGCGTGCCGTACGACGTTGATGTCGGGGAGGTCCCTGAAGGTTCCGGCGAGCTCCGGTCCGACCTGGTCCGCCTCGGGCATGATCAGCGATTGGAGGCCGCCCCACAGGGCGCGGCCGGCCCGTTCCTCGGCCTCCAGCGCGGGCGTGCGTACGAACCGGTTGCGGTAGCGGGCGCGGCCCTCCGAGAGCCAGACGCCGTGCAGCATGCCGTCGCCGTCGATGGGGTAGAGGTACGAGCCGATCGGCGTGAAGCGCGGATTCGGCCCGTTGCGCAGGTACAGGCCGTCCAAGGCGGTCGGCAGCTCGCCCGTGACCTCCAGGTCGGCGGCGTCGACCTCTTCGGTCACCGGCGCGAACGAACCCAGCAGGTGGGGTACGCGGGTGGGGTCGAAGCGGGGCGGTGTGTGCGTGTTCACGGGACCTCCCGGCATGCGCCCGGGGCGGACCGGTCCCCTCCCGGCGAAGACGTGCCCGCGCGGGCGCGCGTGTGCGGCACCTTCCAGTGAAACGCGGCCCCGGCGCGGGCGCCAGGCGGCCGGCCGGCCCCTCGATGCCCCCGGTCACGCACCGGACCGCTCCCCCGTGCAAGGGGGCCGGGCAGGCGGCGCGGCCAGGCGGTCACGGCCTCCCGGGGGCCTTCGGCAGGGCCTCGCGCAGGAGGCCGAGGAGGACGCGGGCCGCGGGGCTCGCCGGGCCGGCGGCCCGGCAGGCGAGGACGACCCGGCAGCGCAGTTCGGGTTCCACGATCGGCAGCGTCCGCAGGCCCCCTCCGGGGGCCGGCAGCCCGTCGCCGGCCGGCAGCACCGCGACGCCCAGGCCCCGCGCGGCGAGCTGGGCGAGTACGTGGGGCGCCGCCGCCTCGAAGGCCACCTGCGGCCGGAATCCGGCCTGCGCACAGGCCCGTTCGAGCACCGCGCGGACTCCCGTGCCGCGCGGCAGGCTGATCAGGGGCTGGTCCCGCAGCTCGGCCAGCGGGACGCCGGTGCGGCTGGCCCGGGCGAGGAGCCGGCTGGCGGGGGCGACGGCGACGGCCAGCGGCTCGTCGATCACCGTGCGGTAGGAGACTCCGGGTGGCGGTGTCTCCTCGGTCGGCCCGAGGAGGGCGAGGTCGAGCTCGCCCGCCATGAGGGCGGCCTGCATCCGCTCCGAGGTGTCCTCGACGAGCGATATCTCCACCGCGGGGTGGGCGTCGTGGAAGTCCGCCAGGAACGAGGCCACGTCGAAGGCGTGGCCGGTGGCACCGGAGACCAGCCCGAGCGTGACCCGGCCGCGCAGCAGCCCGGTGTACTCGTCCACCGTCTGCCGCACCGCGTCCACGGCTGCCAGTGCGGCTCGCGCGTACGGCAGCACGGCCCGGCCCACCTCGGTCGGTGTGACCGCCCGGCCGGACCGGTCCAGCAGGGGCTGGCCCAACTCCCTTTCCAGCCGGCGGATCTGCGCGCTCAGTCCCGGCTGGGACAGGTGCAGTCGCGCCGCGGCGCGCGTGAAGCCACCGTCTTCGACGACGGTGACGAAGTAGTGGAGCTGCCGAAGTTCCATAACCGGCAATGCTAGGTCGCAGCACCGGCTGCTATTGGAGTTGTGGAGGGGGACCCCGCACGCTTGCGGACATGGAGAACACGACGAACCGCAAGAGGAGCGGGGCCGGCATCGGCGCCGCGATCGCGGCCGAACGCGAGGAGCTGGCCGACCTGTTCGACGGCTTGCGGGCCGAGCAGTGGAACGAACCGAGCCTCTGCACGGGATGGCGGGTGCGTGAGGTCGCGGCGCACATGTCGATGGGCTTCCGGCTGTCCCTTCCGGCGACGATCGGCGAACTGCTCAGGGCGAAGGGCAGTCTGCACCGCATGACCGACCGGGTCGCCCGCCGGGACGCGGCCGCCCACTCCACCGCCCGGCTCTCGGCGTTCCTCCGGGAGAACGCGCACCACCCGTGGAAACCGCCCGTCGGCGGGCTCGCCGCCGCACTCGGGCACGACGTCGTGCACGGACTGGACGTCTCGGTCGCCCTCGGCCTCGACCGGCGCGTCCCCGAGGACCGGCTGCGGATCCTGCTCGGCGAGATCCGTCCCCGCGGCCTGAAGTTCTTCGGGGTCGACCTCGCGGGAGTGCGACTGTGCGCCGACGACCTGGACTGGTCGTACGGCGACGGCTCCCCCGTGTACGGCGCTGCCCAGGACCTCCTGTTGGTCGCCTTCGGCCGCAGGCTGCCGGCGGGCCGGCTCCGGGGCGAACCGAGCGGTCGCTTCACCCGAGCGTGACACCACCGTCAAGCGCACCGGCGCGCGGTCCGCACCTCCCCGGTCAGCTCCTGCCCGCTCAGGTCCTGCCCGTGCGGCCGGGGCTGGGTTCCACTTGCCGGAGTTCTTCCAGGAGTTCGCTCTGGCCGGCGAGGAGCTCGGTCAGGATGCGGCGGGCCGCGCGCAACAGGTCGGCCACGTCACCGCCCGCCAGGGCGTAGCTGACGGTGGCGCCGTCCCGTATGGAGATGACGATGCCCGAACGGCGCAGGACGGCCAGCTGCTGGGAGAGGTTCGAGGCCTCGACGTCGATCTCCGCGAGGAGTTCCCGCACGGGGACGGGGCCGTTCTGCAGCAGCTCCAGCACGCGGATGCGGACGGGGTGTCCGAGCATGCGGAAGAACTCGGCCTTCGCCTGGTACAGGGGTACCTGCATTCCCACGCATGCTCCTGTCGTGTGCGGGGAACGGTGCTCGCCGTTCCGGGGTTCCGATCGGACACCTGTCGGAACTCATCTTCCCGTTCCACGGGCCCACGCATGTCTGAGGTTGACCGGTTTCAGATGTGTCGAGTTGAAGAACCCTTCAACTTGACGGCATGCGTGGGCCCGGGAAGGCTGCCGCTAGAGCTCCAGGGCGGATTCGATGCGCTTCAGCTGGTGCCGGGCCATGGCCAGGTTGGAGTTCCCCTTGTCCAGCACGACGTAGAGGAACAGTCCGTTGCTTCCCCGCCCCTTGAGCAGCCGCAGCAGGTGGTACTGGCTGCCCAGCGTGATCAGCAGGTCCTCGATCTCGTCCTGCAGGCCCAGCATCTCCAGCGTGCGCACCTTCGCCCGGATCACGTCCGTGTTGCCCGCGGCGGCGACCATCAGGTCGAGGTCCTTGCCGCCGCCCAGGGTTCCGAGCGCCATGCCGCTGGTGTAGTCCACCAGAGCCGCCCCCAACGCGCCCTCGATCGAGGTCATCGTCTCCTTCAAGGACACTTCCACATTCGCCATGGGCTCCAGCTCCCTCACATGCGGTTTCGATTCCGGGAGATCACGCTACTGAGCGCACCCGGCGGCGTGCGGAGAATGACGAACATGGCGGAAACCGTCCCCTGCCGGTGTCGGCCGGCGGGTGCCGGTACGGGCCGCCCCCTGATCCCGGGGTTCTGAGGGAGCTGACGGCCGGCGCCCGGGCCCGCCCGGGCCCGGCCGCCGGCCCTTCCGACAGCGCCTTCGACAACGGTCGGCACAGGTTTTCCGAGATTTGGTTTTGCATGACCATGCATGAGGGCGCATACTCTTCCCATGTCTAAGGTTCTCACCTCCCTTCCCGCCGGCGAGCGCGTCGGCATCGCCTTCTCCGGCGGCCTCGACACCTCCGTCGCGGTCGCTTGGATGCGCGACAAGGGCGCCATCCCGTGCACCTACACCGCCGACATCGGCCAGTACGACGAGCCCGACATCGCCTCGGTGCCCGGCCGTGCGAAGACCTACGGCGCCGAGGTCGCGCGCCTGGTCGACTGCCGGGCGGCCCTGGTGGAAGAAGGCCTGGCCGCGCTGACGTGCGGGGCGTTCCACATCCGCTCGGGCGGGCGTTCGTACTTCAACACCACGCCGCTCGGCCGCGCCGTCACGGGCACGCTCCTCGTCCGGGCGATGCTCGAGGACGACGTGCAGATCTGGGGCGACGGCTCGACCTTCAAGGGCAACGACATCGAGCGGTTCTACCGCTACGGCCTCCTCGCCAACCCGCACCTGCGCATCTACAAGCCCTGGCTCGACGCGGACTTCGTGACCGAGCTCGGCGGCCGCAAGGAGATGTCGGAGTGGCTGCTCGCCCACGACCTGCCCTACCGTGACAGCGCGGAGAAGGCGTACTCCACGGACGCGAACATCTGGGGCGCCACGCACGAGGCCAAGACCCTCGAGCACCTGGACACCGGCGTGGAGACCGTCGAGCCGATCATGGGCGTGCGGTTCTGGGACCCGTCGGTCGACATCGACACCGAGGACGTGACGATCGGCTTCAGCCAGGGCCGCCCCGTGACGATCAACGGCAAGTCGTTCGGCTCCCCCGTCGACCTGGTGATGGAAGCGAACGCCATCGGCGGCCGGCACGGCATGGGCATGTCGGACCAGATCGAGAACCGGATCATCGAGGCCAAGAGCCGCGGCATCTACGAGGCGCCCGGCATGGCCCTCCTGCACGCCGCGTACGAGCGTCTCGTCAACGCGATCCACAACGAGGACACCCTCGCCCAGTACTACAACGAGGGCCGGCGCCTCGGCCGCCTGATGTACGAGGGCCGCTGGCTGGACCCGCAGGCGCTCATGGTGCGCGAGTCGCTGCAGCGCTGGGTCGGCGCGGCCGTGACCGGCGAGGTCACGCTGCGGCTGCGGCGCGGCGAGGACTACTCGATCCTCGACACCACGGGCCCCGCGTTCAGCTACCACCCGGACAAGCTGTCCATGGAGCGCACCGAGGACTCGGCGTTCGGCCCGGTGGACCGGATCGGCCAGCTCACGATGCGCAACCTCGACATCGCCGATTCGCGGGCCAAGCTGGAGCAGTACGCCGTGCTCGGCCTGATCGGCTCCGAGAACCCCGCGATCGGCGCCGCCCAGGCCGCCGCGACCGGGCTGATCGGCAGCCTCCAGGAGGGCGGCGCCGAGGCGATCGCCTCGCGCGGCGAGGTCTCGGCCGACGAGGAAGTGCTGGACCGCGCCGCGATGGAGTCCGGTACGGACTGACCGGACGCACGACGCACCCCGACAGGGCCCGCCCGGCGCTCACGGCGCCGGGCGGGCCCTGTCCCCGTCCCCCTTCAGCGATCGCGCTCCGCGCGGGGACCGGAACGTGTTCGGGGTGCGATCAAGGCCGGTGCGAGGTGCGATGGAAGCCCCGCCCGGCCGCGATCCCCACGGGTCCGGCGTACGCCGGAGAGCGACGGTGATCCCCGTGACCCTGCCCGACGAAGCCGTCGCCGGCCGTCCCGGCCGTCGCCGGCGCTCCGGTGCGCGGACGGGTGCGACCGGCGCCCTCGCGGCGGCGTGGCTCGCGCTGAGCCTCCTCGTCGCACCCACGGCCGGTGCCGGTACCGGCAGCCTCTCCGCCCCGTCCGAGCGCTGCAGCGCCGGCTGGGTGTGCGGCTGGACGGATCCCGGCTACACCGGGGTGGTGAGCCTCGTGTCGCAGGACATGGCCCGGTACCCGGAGACGACCGCGTACGTCGGGTTCAACGGTGGCGCGTCGGTGTGGAACAGCACCAAGAGGTGCGTCACCGTGTACAGCGGCGCCGGCTACCGGGGGAAGAGCTTGACCGTCCGTCCCGACCAGGGCGTTTCCCGGCTCCCGGCATCGTTCGACGGCGTCCGCTCCAACCGGTTCCACTCGTGCCGGCCGTCCTGACCCGGCGGGCCGCGGTCAGGGCGCGGTACTGACCGGGAAGGTGAAGCTGTAGCCCCGGGCGGAGAGCCAGGGGAGGTACTGCTTCAGGGCGGCGACGGTCTCGCTGCGGTCTCCGCCCCCGTCGTGGAAGAGCACGGTGGGCTGGTTGGGCAGGGCCTTCTCCACGGCCGAGACGATGGCGTCGAGGCCGGGACGGCTCCAGTCCTGGGGGTCGACGCTCCAGCCCAGGGGCCGCATGCCGTTCGCGGCCGCGATCGCCCGGCTCTCCGGGGTGAAGGCGCCGCCCGGCGCCCGGTAGTAGTCGACGGAGACCCCGGGGGCCGCCTTCTCGATCATCTTCTTGCCGTCGAGGATCTGCGCGCTCTGGTAGGCGACGGGCTTGTGGTCCATCGTGACGTCGTGGTCGACGGAGTGGTCGCACAGCCGGTGCCCGGCGGCGGCGACCTGACGGACCAGGTCGGGGTGCGCCTGGGCCTTGGTGCCGATCATGCAGAAGGTGGCCTTGACGTCGTTCTCCTTGAGCACCTCCAGCACCTGCGGGGTCCAGCGGGGGTCGGGGCCGTCGTCGATGGTGATCGCGATGTCGTGGCCCGCGCCCTGGGCGACCCGGGATATCCCGGCCGGCATCTTCGCGGGCGCCGCCTGCGGCGCGTGCGGCTGCGCCGGTACGGGACCGGAGCCGGGCGCGGCGGGAGCCTTGCCCGGGGTGCCGCTGCCGTCGGCGAGTGCCGGTGCGCCGGCCGCGGCCAGCAGGCCCAGGACGGCTGCCGTCACGGTGATACCGGCCCGACGGCGGCTTCCGGAGGTGGTGGTGCCCATGGATGCGTTCTTCCCTTGCGCTCGGCCCCCCTGGACTCGCGTTGCCAGTCCAGGCTAGGGGGCGAGCGCCGCTCCCCCATCGTCCGAACGTCCCCATTTGTCCGTCGGGGACGTGACAATCACCACGGTCGGCGCGCCGCGGCCGGTGGGCCGGGCGCCCTCCCGGGGCGGCCAGTCGGGTCACTTCTGGGCGCCGTCCGTGGGGCCGGGCGGTCTGCGGGGGCATTCTTTGCGCGGCGGTGGGCATCCGGTCCCGCATGACCCTCTACGTCGTCACCGTTCCCGGGACCCTGTTGACCGAGCTCACGCCGGACGCCCGCTCCGAGCTGCTCCGCGCCCTCCGTCCGGCCGACCCCCGCACCACGGACGTCGGCATGGAGGAGGACCTGCACATCCTGAAGCTCTACCCGGACTCGCCCGCCTTCGCCCTGCACCTGGAGGTCGAGGCGCCGGACACGCGTGCGGCCGAGGGGAAGGCGCGCGACCTGGCCACGGCGGCGCTGGGGCGCGCCGGGCTGGACGCTGACGGGGCCCGGCTGGGCGATCCCGTCATCACGGGCATCGCGACCGAGTAGGGCCGGGAACGGGGGCCGGCCGGTTTCCCCGGCCGGAGGCCCAGAACGGTGCTGCGGGTCTACTCGCGGGCTGGTTACCGTCGGGTCTTGTACCCGAGTGAGCGGTTGCCGCCACACCGTTCCGGGAGCCGGCGGCGGGGGCTCGCCACGTGTTCCGGCCCCCGCAGCAGGTCTCTTGTCCGTTCACCACTTGCTGTGGCAGTTCCAGTGCCCCTGCACCCAGTACGTCTTGTAGTGGCCCGGCACCCAGTGTTTCTCCCAGCCTCCCGGGCTCTTCCAGCCGGGGTGCCAGCGGCCGTGGTGGTCGTAGTAGCCGGGGTGCCACTTCCCGGAGTGCCACTTCTTCTCGTAGTGGCCCTTCACCCACGTCTTGCCCGAGTGGCCCTTCACCCAGTTGCAGCGGTCGTGGCGGTCCCGCTTGTCGTCCCGATCACGCCGGTCGTGCTTGTCCTGCCTGTCGGAGCGATAGCGCCTGTCCTGCCCGTCCTGCTGCCTGTCCTGATACCTGTTTTGATGCCTGTCCCGCTGGCCGTCCCCGCGGTCCTGCCGGTCTCGGTCGTCGGCGACCGGCGAGCTCACCGTCGCCGACGTCGCGGCGGGAGCGGCCGACGCGCTGCCCGCGGCGCCGAAGGCGGCGCCTCCGGCGAGCAGACCCGTCGCGGCGACACCGGCGGCGAGGTGCCGGATCCGGATGGAAGCTCTCACGGAACTCACCTACTCGTGCGTGTATTCCACAAGGCAGTGGTACCAATGATTCGTAGCAATCCGGGCAAGGGATTGGTAAAACCGCAAAATAAATCAAAAGTTACCAAAGAGACACCTTGGGCCGTGGGGGCCTTGCCGTTACGCACGGCGTTCACCCGGTGATGTTCAGTCGCTCCCGCCACCAGTCCACGGTGGCCTTGACCTGCTGGTCGAGCGGGGTGGCGCGGACGGTGAACCCGGCTTCGTAGGCGCTCGCGTCGACGACGAAGGGGCGGGTGAACTGGTAGCGGATCTCCTTCAGTTCGCGCAGCAGCGGGGAGAAGAGGGAGCCGAGGGCGAGTACGGGAGCGGGGACCGTGCGCACCGCGACCGGTGCGGTGCCCGCTTCGGCGGCGAGGCGGTCGGTCATCTGCCGTACGGACCGGGCGGGTTCGGTGGGGACGTGCCAGGCCCGGCCCCAGGCGCTCTCCTGGCCGGCCACTTCGGCCAGGGCCCGCGCCACGTCGGGGAGGTAGGTCCAGCTGTGCGGGGCGTCGGGGTCCCCGAGCGTGGAGACGGGCTTGCCGCGCAGCAGGGGCGGCAGGACGCGTGCGGCGAGGTGGCCGCCGTCGGTGACGCCGGGGCCGAAGAAGTCCGAGGCCCGTACCTCGACGGCGCGGATGCGGCCCTGTTCGTGGAGCTTCCGCGCTTCCTCCCAGGCGGCCGCGCGCACCGCCCCCTTGGGGCCGCTCGCCGCGAGCGGCAGCGCCTCCGTCATCGGGACGTCCACCGGGCCGTAGCCGTAGAGGTTGCCCAGCACCACCAGGACCGCCCCGGTCGCCTCCGCCGCCGCACAGGCCGACGACGCGAGCGCCGGCAGCTCCGCCACCCAGCGGTGGTACGGCGGAGCCGCACAGTTGAAGAGGGCCACGGCCCCCCGCACGGCCTCGGTCAGCCGAGCGCTGTCCGCCGCTTCGAAGGCGACGTGCTCGATGCCGGGCTCCGGGGGGCGGCCCGTTCTCGTGACGACGCGCACCGAATGCCCCTGCTCCAGGAGCAGTCGGGCAGTGGCCGCTCCGGCGGCCCCGAATCCCATGACGACGTAGAAGCTCACCCACGAACACTAGCGCGAGCAACCGTCCCCGGTGGGGCCCGCCGTACCGCTCAGGTCGCAGCGCGCCCCGCCCGAAATCATCATCTGGGCGCACGGGTTGGCCGGTCGGCGCCGTCATGATTTCGGTCATGGCTCAAGAACTAGGCACCCTCGCCCAGCAGACCGCCGACCGGCTGGCCGAACACCGCGTCGGGGCGGTCGTGGCCGCCCTGGCCGGGGACCGTACGGAGATCAGGGGTGCTGGCGGCACCGGCGGCGACCACGGCCGCTCGCCCGGTCCGGACACCCTGTTCGAGATCGGTTCGGTGACCAAGTCGCTCACGGCCCTGACCCTGGCACGCATGGCCCTACGCGGCGAGGTCGAGCTGGACGAGCCGCTGCGCGATCTCCTGCCCGACGGGGTGGCCGTGCCGTCGCGGGGCGGCCGGCAGATCTCCCTGCGGCACCTGGCCACCCACACCTCCGGCCTGCCCCGCCTGCCCCGCGGCATGTTGCTCCAGGCGCTGCTCCGCCCCTCGAAGCCGGATCCGTACGCCGACTGCACGGCCGACGTACTCCTGGCCGGGCTGGCCCGCACCCGTCTGGGCGCCGCTCCCGGGCAGCGGTTCCGCTACTCCAACCTCGGTGCCGGCCTGCTCGGGCTGGCCCTCGCCCGCCGGGCGGGTACGGACTACGAGAGCCTGGTCACCCGGGAGGTGTGCGCCCCCCTGGGCATGGCCGACACCCTCGTGGCGGTGGACGGCGCACGCGCGGACCGGTCGGCCCGGGGGCACGGCCGGCGTGGGCGCCCGGCGCGGCCGTGGCACCTGGCGGACCTGGCCGGGGCGGGCGGTCTGTGGTCGACCGCCGCCGACATGGCAGCCTTCGCCCGAGCCCAACTCGATGGCGGCCCGGTCGAGTTGACCGAGGCGATCCGGGTGAGCCATGCCGACCCGCACCGTACGAGCCCCTTCGCGCAGGTGCACCTGGGCTGGACGGCCCACCGGCTGCACCCCCGGCAGGGCGCCCACCTCCAGATCTGGCACAACGGGGGCACCGGGGGCTTCTCCTCCTTCGTGGCCTTCGACCCGGAGACGCGCTGCGCCGTCGTCGCGCTCGCCAACACCCAACGGCCCGTGGACCGGCCCGCCTTCGACCTCCTGCGCACCCTGCAGACGGAACGCGCCGGCACGCCGAACTGACCCGGAACACGGCCCCGCGGTCCCGTTCGAGGCGTAACGGCTGGGCGGAACAGCTGGGCGGAACAGCGGCGCAGGCGCGGCTACTTGGCGCCCCAGGCTCCCAGGTCGTTCCCGCCCGCATCCGCCGCGCGCCGCAGCGCCTCCGGGGAGCCCAGGATGCCGTGCGGCAGATAGCCCGAGCGGATGCCCGGCTCCCAGCCGTGCGCCTGGACCGAGAGGGCGGCCAGGGCGAGGGGGCCGAGGGGCAGCAGGGTCCTCGGGGCGGGGTCGTCTCCGACGCTCTCGCGGTGGGTGACGAGCCGGGCCGCGAGGGCGTCCTCGAAGGCGTGCCGGTCGTCGTCGAGGAGGACGCGCAGGAGGCGCTGGTCCGGGGTCAGCGCGCCGGCCGCGTCCAGGCGACGGGCCGCTCCGGCCCGTTCGTCGGCGTCCGGCTTGCGCAGGGTCACGGTCGGCCAGTGCCGGGGCTGGTGCCCGGTCGACGGGGTCAGGTAGCCGCACAGCGCGTCCATCGCGGCGAGGTCCGCCGGGTCCGACGTGGAATCCAGCGGCGAGTACGGCATCCCCTCGCGGACCGCCGGCGCGTAGTCGTTCAGCAGCATCAGGCCGACGACCTGCTGCCAGTCCCACACCAGGCCGCTGACCACGGCGGTCTCGAACGTGTCGAGCCACGTTCGGGCGGTGGGGGCCTGCGTGACGGCTTTCGCGAAGGAGGTGTCCTCGCTGCTGAGCGTCTCGCCGATGAGCGGGAAGGAGACCTCCTGGTCGCCTTCGGGGAAGCAGCCGATGCTCAGCACCCCGTGAACGCATTCGGCCGCGGTCCGCAGGGCCGAGCGGGTCGTCTCGTCGAGCTCGGGTTCCTTCAGGGTGCGGGCGGCGACGTGGTCGAGGAGCTCGTCGCACATCTCCGCCAGCCTCTCCGGCGACGGGTCGTCGTACCGCATCCGCTGCCAACGCCGCCGGGTCCGCCGACGGATGTCGTCGAGCGCCTCCTCCATCCGCCCTCCGCTGATCTCGTGTGCCGTCACTTCCCGCACTCTGGCCGCCCTCTCGTGATCGTTTCGGCCGGAACGGCACGCTATCAGCGGGCTCGGACACGAAGAGACGGCCTAGCCCGTACCGGCGGGGCGTGGGCACCTTCCGGGCGTGTACGGCTCACCGGAAGCCCTTCAGCTGCCACCCTCGGCACCCATGGATGTCAGCACCTTCTACGCCCTGTTCTCCGCCACCTGCTTCACCCTCGTCGGGCTGTGGTGGAACGTCGTCCAGAGCCACCACGAGTGGATGCGCGACCCCGACCTGCGGCGCGTCGTCGGCGGGATCTACCTGTCGTTCCTGCTGCCCGCCCTGATGGGGCTCTTCGCCCAGGTCGGCGGTACCGAGCAGCCGCAGATCTGGCGGGGCGCGTTCATCGTCCTCGCCCTGATCGGCTGCGCGTGCACGCTCCGCCTGCTGTCCCGGGGAAGCGGCAACCGCTTCCTCGTCTGGCAGCAGGCGGGCGCCACCGTGCTCTACGCCCTCATCGCCGTCGTCGGGGCCTTTCCCGAACTCGGCCGCCACACGGGCCTGCGCCCCATCCAGGCCGAGGCCATCATGCTCATCTGCCTGATCGTCCTCGGTCACGCCCTGGTCTGGCGCTTCATGGCGGGCGAAGGCCGCCCGGCGGAGGACTCCTGACGGCATCCCGCCCGGGAGTGCGTTCGAGCGATCGCGCCGGTGTTCGGAATGTGTCGCACGCGGGCGCGGAGGCCCGCCGGAATCGGCGAATCCGGAGCGGGGGCGCGTCCGTGGCCGACAGGATGGGATGCATGGACCATGGGAATGCGGGGCCGGGCGGATCACGGCCGATGCGGGTGCGGGTGCCGGTGGAACCGGTGGAGGCGGCGATGGAGGCCGACGCGGTCGACGCCGCGGCCCGTGCGGGCGATCTGGTCGTGCGCGGGCCCCTGTTCGGTGTCGCGGAGCAGCGTGCCGAGGACGGGCCGCGGTGGCGGGTGGTGGTCGAGGTGACGTCCGGCTGCCCGCAGCAGGCGCGTGACGGGCTGAACTCGATGCTGTGGTTCCGTGCGAAGGACCATGCGCGGGACAGGTCGGAGCGGCGGGCGTTGCTGGCAGCCGTGGCCCGGCTGGAGACCGAGCGGGTGGACGATCTCGACGTCGCCGGGACCAGGTACCGGATCGTCCGTGCCGAGGAGTACGCGGGCGCGGGCCCGGGCGGCATCGAACAGCCCCGCCCGACGGATCCCGAGCCGCCCGTTCCGGACTGGGAGCGTGCCTCCAGGGGTCCGGGGATCGACGACGGCCTGCTCGTCGACCCGGACGCACCGGTCACCCCCGCCCAGGCGCTGGAGCAGCTGGTGCTGCGCGATCTGTGCTACACCGGGGAACGGTTCCCCGCGGACGTGCGCGCCGACGCGCGGCGGGCCCTGGACACGCATCCCGACGTGCTGCTGCTGCCGGCGACGTTCACGGTCGTGGAGCGGACCGCGAGCGGCTGGAGCCCGGTCAGCGGCCCGCACGCGACCGCGCACGACGCCCGCAAGTCCCTGGACTTCGCCCTGACCTGGATGTGGCCGCGCATGCGCGGCCTCATCTCCCACGGGTCCGATCCCCACGTCGACGCCCGTACGTGGACGGCGGGCGGCGGTACCGGCGGTGCGGCGGACGGTGCGGCCTCGAGCAGGGCCGCCGCCGACGTGCGGGCCGCGAAGCTGGCCGCGTACGCCGGTGCCGCCGACGCGCTCCGGGCCGGGCGCGTGAACCAGCTGGAATTCCAGGACACCGTGTACCAGATCGTCCGCACCCGCCGTCTGCTGCGCTGGGGCCCCGACGGGCCCGAGGGCCCGCGTCCTTCCGACGTCAACAGCCAGGACCCCACCCGCATCCACCTCGCGCTCGACGAGGACGGCAACGTCCTCTCCGATGACCCGACCCGGCCTGATCCGGCCTGATCCGGCCTGACAAGAGGCGGCCCGCCCGGGTCGTACGCGATCCGGGCGGACCGGTGACCGGGCACCTCGGGCACCGATCGGGCCGAGCCGGTGAAACCACTCACGATCGGGCCCGGTTCGGGCTCCGGAAGCGCGAGAATCACCGGGTGAGCACACCAACGCAGTCCCAGCGCAGCGTAGGACGCGGCGTCAGCACCCTCATCCCGCAGAGCGCCACCGATCAGGCCATGGCCGCGCTCACGGGACTGGAAACCGTACCCGTGCACGTCGGGCTCCTCCAGGCGGCGACCCTCCTGCTGGAGGAAGCCGCACGGACCGCCACCGACGAGGCGACGAGAGCGGCCATGGCCAGGACGGCGGGCATGCTGCGCGCCGCCATGTAGCCGGGTGCCGTCAGGCCGGATGCAGCACGGCCATGGCGATGTCCCGCATGCGTTCCCACGTGATGCCGGTGCGCTGTTCGACGGCGAGCGGGTGATCGGTGGGTTCCAGTTCGATCGAGGGGCGCCGGCCGACCGGCCGGGTGTGGGCGGTCGTCTTCAGGTTGGTGGTCGGTCGGGTGTAGAGCGCGAGCTCGGTGCTCAGCCACCCGAAGTACGGCTGCTCGGCTTCACGGCCCGGCGTGTTCCACAGTTCGAGCGCCCGGCTGAAGTTGTCCTTGCTCAGGGAGACCCAGACGCCCCAGGTGAACACGTCGCCGCCGCCGATCACGGGTATCTCGATCAGCCCTCTGACGAAGAAGTGCCGGCCCTTGATGACGCACTGGTCGGACGACAGCATGCTCCCCGGGTCGCTCTCGAAGGCCGGTTCCCATGCGTCGGGGGCCATGGTCGAGTAGCTCGTGGGCAGTTCCGCGTGGTGGTCGCCGCAGCGTGAACAGGAGAAACCGAGGTCGTTGGCCATGACACGATCCTAGGGAGTGCCGTCGAAGTCCTGTCTGCCCGGCTACTGGATGTTCAGGCGGATCGGGTGGGAGGGGTCCGCGGGGCAGGTGAAGACGCGGAGTTCGCCGAAGCGGCCGACCCTCAGGTCCGGGTCGTCGCCGCTGTCCATCGTGAGGAGCAGCCGGGTCCGTGCGCCGCAGGCCGGGCAGTCGAGGGGGACGAGGTCCGTCAGGTGCCAGCTCGGCCAGCCTCCCGCCTTCCATCCCTCCCGGCAGGAGAGTTCGCCGCGGTGGTACTCGGTGCCCCGGCTCTCCGCCCAGGCCTCGGCCCGGGCGAGGAGTTCCTCCGGGATCTCGTCACCGTCGGGGAGGTCGGTCACCCCGACCGGATCGAGGACGCAGGGCCGGGGCAGGTACGAGTCGACCGCGTCGACCGGCTGCGGGGGTTCCGCGCGGGTGGTGACGGAGTCCGCCGCGCGGTGGCGCAGTTGGACGGCGGGCCCCCAGTAGTACGACTGGCCCGGCAGGCCGGAGTGCTCCCTCGGGCACCACAGGACCTGGAGCAGGTCCGTACCCGCCGGCCATTCGATCGTCGGCACGTCCTGCGCGCGCAGTTGCAGGACCGCGACCAGCGGTACTCCGGGCACGGCGGCGACCGGTACCCGGCGGATCCGCTCCCACCTCTTCAGGTCGAGCGCGCCGGCGCCGTCCATGATGCGGGCCTGGACGTCGGCTTCCTCGTGGGTGAGTTCGTACGCGGCGTTCGGCCTGCCGGCGCGCCGGTCCCGCATGGCGCGGTCGATGCGCTGCCAGGTTTCCCGGTCCTCGTCGGAGAGCTTCTCGCGTACTTCGACCTGGTGCGGTCCCTCGCACACGGGCCAGGCCTCGTCGGCGGGCCACAGCAGCGGTCCGCCGACGTGGCTGTCGGCGGGTGCGGGCCGGCCCGCCTTCGGGCGGAGCAGGGTGGCCTTGCGGGCGTAGGGGACCAGGTCGGGCACGTCGGCGAGGAGCGCGTCGACGCTCGTGTTCAGGGCTGTCACGGGGAACACCGTAGAACGGCACGGTCGTTCCCGGTCCCGGGGGGGGGGGCACAGTGCCGTGACCGCACGAGCCGATCGTGGCCGGCCGCCGCGGAGCGGTCACACGCCGCCGCGCCAGATGTTGTCGAAGGCCGCCTCGTCGACGGAGCGTCGTTGCCGTTCGGCCGCGAGTTCCACCACCGCGTGGTGGACGGCGGCCAGTACGGTCGCCACCGCGTCATCGGTCACGTCCGGTGAGTCTGCGGTCCGTTGCCCCCGCACGCCGACGGCTTCGGTGAGGGCGGCGAGTACGGGGTCGTCCGACGCCCAGCGGTCGGCGGCCCTGCGGCGGGCGGGCGAGTCGACGAGCACCGTCTGACCGGCCCGGAGGGTGAGCCCCCGGCGGCGTTGCCGCACGAGCAGCCCTTCGGCCTCCAGCTCGGCCTGATAGGCCAGGGACAGGCCGCGGCCGCGCCTCCACAGCCAGTCGGTGACCGATTCGTAGGGCGCCTCCCGCAGGAGCGAGGCGGCGGCCTCCTCCAGAAGCCGGTCGGCGGGTGCCGGTTGGTGACCCGGCACGATCAGGTCGCCGTCCAGGGTGACGGTTCGGGCTCCGAGGAGGTCGATCGCCTCGGCGCCGGCGAGCGCGAGCGACAGGTCCCCCTGCTCCGCCGGGCGATCGGACACGGTGTCCATGGCGACGATCAACAAGTCCCGCGGTGTGGTCATGAAGGGTTCCACGTCCAATACTTGTGCCGCGTCCGCTGGTGAACGCGTACGTGAGTGGCTGGTCCGGCACGGTCCGACAAGGGGCAGGCTACCCATCGCGCGATCGACGCGCAGGGAATGCGGCTCCGGCATGACGGCCGGCGGACGTCTCCCCGGGTGTCGCCGCACGACGGCGCCGGTGGCCGGGCCCCTGATCGACCCGGACGGGACGGACGTCACCTCGCGGAGCCGGCCGCGCACCACCGGTTACGCGGCGAGCAGGGACAGCGCCCGGGCGCTGGGGCTTCCGGGTGCGGCGTGGTAGATCACGAGCTGCTGCCCGGGCGCTCCGCGGACGTCGAAGGACTGGTAGCTCAGGTCCAGCGGTCCGACGTCGGGGTGGTGGATTTCCTTGGCGTCCCGGGTCTTCCCGTAGACCGTGTGCGAGGACCAGAGCGCCGCGAATTCCCCGCTCGCCGCGGTGAGGGAGGACACGACCTCGCGCAGGCGCGGGTAGTGCGGGTCGAGGCCCGTGGCCTCGCGCAGGCCGGCCACCACCGCCTCGGCTGCGCGGTCCCAGCGGGCGAAGAACGTACGCGCGGTCACGTCGAGGAAGGTCATGCGGGCCAGGTTGTCCGCCGTTTCGAACGGGGAGAACAGCGCGTCCGCCACGGCGTTGGAGGCGAGGAGGTCGGTCGCCGGGTTCAGGACGAACGCCGGGGTGTGCGGGTAGCCGTCGAGCAGGTGGCGGAGCTCCGCGCTCGCCATTTCGTCCGGCCGCGTGCGGCGGCCGTCGGGGAGTACGGCCGCCAGCCGGTGCAGGTGGGTCCGGGCCGCGTCGTCCATCCTCAGGGCGCGACTGATCGCGTCGAGGACCTGCGGGGACGGGCCGCGCTCGCGCCCCTGTTCGAGACGGGCGTAGTAGTCGCCGTTCATGCCGGCCAGGACGGCGACTTCGTCCCGCCGCAGTCCCGCCACGCGGCGGCGGCCGTAGGAGGCGAGGCCCACGTCGTCGGGCCGCAGCCGGGCGCGGTGCGCGCGCAGAAAGTCCCCGAGATCGTTGCTGGTCACCCCGTCAGGCTAGTGCCGTGGCCGGGAGGGTCCGCCGGGGCGCGGCGGCGTCCGGGAGGGACGTCCGGGGCCGGGGTGCGGCGAACCCCTGCGCGGGGCGGAATCGGCGGTCTCCGCGCGCCGTCGTCGGCGTGCTGGGCGCGGGCGGGAATGCTGAGCGGGGGCTGCGGGTGCGTGGGCACCCGGCGGCCTGCCCCGGCGACGTCCGTACGAGCCTTGGAGCGCTGACCACACATGAGCAGCCACCCCGATGGTGTCCCCGCGCCCCCGCCGGCCGGTCCCGGTCCCGGGTCCGGCGCCTGCGTCTCCCGCGCGGAGTTCGACGCGCTCTTCGCCTCGGTGCGTACGTGGGGCCGCTGGGCGGCTGCCGACCGGGGCGCCTGGAACGGGGTGACGGCGGCCCACGTGACCGGGGCGGCCGCCCTGGTCCGGTCGGGGACGGTCGTCCCCCTGGGCCGGCCCTGGGACACCCGGCCCGGGCCGGACAACCCGAAACCCCCGCTGCACTACATGGCCGATCTCGGTGACGTGGAGGCCCCCGAGCCGACCACGTACAAGGACTTCCTGGGCGCGGACTACCACGGCAAGGGCGTGAGCCACCTCGACGCCCTGTCACACATCGCCTACCGGGGGCAACTGTACGACGGCCGGGTGGCGCGCGAGGCCGTCGGTGCCGGGGGCGCCCGGTTCGGCTCGGTGGCGGCCCTCGGGCCCCTCGTGACCAGGGGCGTGCTCCTCGATCTGCCCGCCGCCCTCGGGGTCGACTGGCTGGAGCCGGGGCACGCGGTGCACGGGCGGGACGTCCTCGCCGCGGAGAGGGCGCTGGGGGTGACGATCGGGGACGGGGACGCGGTGCTGTTGCGCTCCGGCCGGTTCCGCAGGAGCCGGGAGACGGGCCCGTGGGACAGCGACGCCGCGAGCGCGGGCTGGCACGTGGACGCCGTGCCGCTGCTGGCCGAGCGGGCCGTGGCCCTGCTCGGCGCGGACGGGGACAGCGACGTACGGCCGTCGCCGGTCGAGGGTGTGCACTCCCCCGTCCACACGCTCGCGATCGCGGCGATGGGGGTGCCGCTGCTGGACAACCTCGACCTCGAAGCGCTGTCCGAGGCCTGTGCCGGGGCGGGCCGCTACGCGTTCATGCTCGTCGTGTCGCCGCTGAACGTCCCCGGCGGGACGGGCTCGCCCGTCGCTCCGGTCGCCGTCCTGTGACGCCCTGACCACGGACGGGCCACCGGATGGCCACCGAGCAGGCGACTCCCGCACACCCCAGAACATGAGGAATATACTCAAATCCGGTGATCGAGCGTGCTCCGGTGAGGGGAGTGGTGCAGATGGGGGTCGCCGGGGACCGCATCGGCCCCGCTCATTCCCGTGACCGGTTCCTTCAGGGCGAGGCGGTCGAGGACGGCGTGCGCAGTCCGATCCTGAGCTCGTGGCAGCGCTGCCGGCTGCTGGGGCTGTCGCCGGACCAGTCCGAGCTCCCCTTCACCGAGGACTTCGACCGGGACGGCCCGCTCGTCCGCGCCGCGGGGCCGGTCCTCGACCGGCTGGAGTCGATCTTCGCGGGGAGCCAGATGAACATCTGCCTCGCCGACGGCCACGGCACGGTGCTCGAACGCCGTTTCGGGGACAAGTCCTTGCTCCGGCACCTCGCCCCGATCCAGACCGTTCCCGGGTTCGTCTTCTCCGAGCGGGTCGCGGGGACGAACGGCATCGGCCTCACCCTCGCGGAGCGGCGCCTCGTCCAGGTCTACGGTGCCGAGCACTTCGCGGAGCGGTCCCAGTCGAGCGCCTGCACCGCGATACCCGTACGCGATCAGCTCAGCGGGCGCATCGAGGGCGTGCTGTGCCTCGGCTACCCCTACACCGACGCCGACCCGGCGCTGGTCCCGCTGGTGCGCAGGGCGGCCGAAGCCGTCGAGCGACGGCTGATGGAGCAGAGCTCGGCGCGCGAGCGCGGCCTGTTGCAGGCGTACTTCGACGCCGGAGACCACGTCGGAGCCGGTGCGGGCGGCCTGGACGGGCATCCGCTGGCGATGGCCGAGCTGCTCCAGAGCGATCTGGACCAGGCCGACCAGCTGGTCCTCAAGGAGAAGGCGACCGAGCTGATGTCCTCGGCCCAGCTGGCCGCCCTCGGGGTGCCGCTGTCCCGCGGCCGGCTGATCACCCTCGTGAGCCGTCCGGTGACGAGCGCCTCCGGCGTCGAGGGCCTCGTCATCGAAGCGCTCCTCCCCGAGGACACGGACCGGCACGCCCCGGCCCCCGGCGTCCCGCCCCCCGCGCCGCACCTCCGGGTCGTGCGCGAGGCGGCCCCCGGGGCGGCCGGCACCGAGGACTCCGCCGCGGGCCCCGTCAGGGGGCTCGTACTGGTCGGCGAGCCGGAAGTGGGCAAGTACGCCGTCGCCGCACGGCGCCGTCTGGAACTGCTGGCCGAGGCCAGCAACCGCATCGGTACCACCCTGGACGTGAGCCGCACCGCCTGGGAACTCGCCGAGACGGCGGTCCCGCGCCTGGCCGACTTCGTCACCATCGACCTGCCCGAAGCCGTGCTGCGGGGCGAGGAGTCCGCCCGCCCCACCACCGAGATGCACCGCACGGTGGTCCACGGCATCCGTGCCGACTGCCCCTTCTACCCGGTGGGCGAGCAGGTCGCCCTCCGCCCGACCACCCCGCACATGCGCTGCCTGGCGACCGGCCAGCCGGTGCTGGAGCCGGACCTGAAGGCGGCCTTCGGCTGGATCGCCCAGGATCCCGAGCACGCCGAGCGGCTCCTCGCGCACAACGTCCACTCCCTCATCACGGTGCCGCTGCTCGCCCGTGGCGTCCTCCTCGGCATCGCCAGCTTCTACCGTTCGCAGGACCCGGCGCCCTTCGGTGACGACGACCGCTCGCTGGCCCAGGAGCTCGCCGCCCGCGCCGCCCTGTGCATCGACAACGCCCGCCGCTACACCCGCGAACACACCCTGGCGCTCGCGCTGCAGCGCAGTCTGCTCCCGCGCGGGCTGCCCGAACAGAGCGCCGTCGAGGTCGCCCACCGCTACCTGCCCGCCGAGTCCGGAGTGGGCGGCGACTGGTTCGACGTCATCCCCCTCTCCGGCACCCGCGTGGCCCTCCTCGTCGGCGACGTCGTCGGCCACGGACTGCACGCCGCGGCCACCATGGGCCGGCTGCGGACGGCGGCGCGCAACTTCGCCGAACTGGAACTCGCGCCCGACGAGCTCCTCACGCACCTGGACAACCTGATGGTGCGTCTCGACCGCGAGGAGGGCGGTGACCATCCCGGCGAGACCAGCACCGGCATCGTCGGCGCCACCTTCCTGTACGCGGTCTACGATCCGACCTCGCAGCAGTGCACGCTGGCCCGTGCCGGGCACCCGCCGCCCGCGCTGGTCCGCCCCGACGGCACGGTGTCGCTCGTCGACGTGCCGGCCGGTCCCCCGCTCGGCCTCGGCGGTCTGCCGTTCGAATCGGTCGAGATCCACCTCCCGGAGGACAGCCGGCTGGTCCTCTACACCGACGGCCTGGTGGACGGCCGGCACCGCGACATCGACGCGGCCCTCGACGACCTGATGCGGGTACTGGCCCACCCGGACCGCAGCCCCGAGGACACCTGCCGGGCCGTCATCGACGCCATGGCTCCCGAACACCCCGGCGACGACATCGCCCTGCTCGTCGCCCGCACCCACGCCCTGCCCGGCGACCGGATCGCCTCCTGGGACCTGTCCGCCGACCCGGCCCTCGTCTCCCGCGTCCGTGCCGCCGCCACGGACCGGCTGGGCGAATGGGGCATGGAGGAGTCCGCCTTCGCCGTCGAACTGCTCCTGAGCGAGCTCGTCACGAACGCCGTCCGCTACGGCCGTGCCCCCATCCGGGTCCGCCTGATCCGCGACCGCACCCTGATCTGCGAGGTCCACGACGGCAGCAGCAGCGCCCCCCGGATGCGCCACGCGGCCATCACCGACGAGGGCGGCCGCGGGCTGTTCCTCGTCGCCCAGCTCGCCCAGGCCTGGGGGACCCGCTACACCCCCTCCGGCAAGGTCATCTGGGCGGAGTGCGCCCTGGACGCGGGATGACCGCCGTCACGAGCGACATGACCCGCCTGCCAAAACGAGGCGATATGCCGGGAATGCCCTGCGGGTTCCCCGTAGAATCCCGCATGCAGTCGGGAAGAACTCGGAGGCCGACCCCCGGAGAAGTCTGTGCGTGACGCTCCCGACACCTCGATCACCCCGCGCTCCCCCTCCGGCGGCGAGCCCCTCGTCCGGATCCGCGGGCTCGGCAAGCGGTTCGGCGGCACGGTCGCCCTGGGCTCCGTCGACCTCGACGTCCGCCGGGGCAGCGTCCTCGCCCTGCTCGGCCCCAACGGAGCCGGGAAGTCCACCCTCATCAAGGTCCTCGCCGGAGTCCATCACGCCGACGAGGGCGAGGTGACCGTGGCCGGCCACCCCCTCGGGTCGCACGCCGCGACCCGGAGCATGTCCTTCATCCACCAGGACCTCGGCCTCGTCGAATGGATGACGGTGGCCGAGAACATCGCCCTGGGCACCGGCTACCCGCGCCGCTACGGCCTGATCTCCTGGCGGCGCACCCGCGAGCGCTGCGCGTACGCGCTGGGGCTCGTCGCCGGTCACCTCGACGCCGACGCCCGCATCGCCGACCTCGCCCCCGCCGAGCGGTCGCTGGTCGCCATCGCCCGCGCGCTGGCGGCCCGGGCCGAGCTGATCGTCCTCGACGAACCGACCGCCACCCTCCCCGCCGCGGAGTGCGCCCGGCTGTTCGGCGTCCTGCACGCCCTGCGCGACCGGGGACACGGCATCCTCTACGTCAGCCACCGGCTCGACGAGGTGTACGAGGTCGCCGACGCGTTCGCCGTCCTGCGGGACGGGCGCCTGGTCGACCGGGGCGCACTGGCCGGCCACAGCCACGCCCGGCTGGTGCACGCCATCGTGGGCCGGGCCACGCCCCCGCACCGGCCCGCCACCCGGCCCGCCCCCGGCCCGCCGCTCCTGCGCCTCCACGGGCTGACGACCCGGTACGCCGACGGGGTCGACCTGGAGCTGCGGTCCGGCGAGATCCTCGGCATGGTGGGCCTGACCGGCGCCGGCCACACGGACCTGGGCCGCGCCCTGGCCGGCGCCCGCCCGGTCCTCGGCGGGCGGGCCCTGCTCGACGGCCGTCCCTACCGCCCCGCCACGGTCGCGGCCGCGCTCGCCTCCGGCGTCGGCTTCGTCGCGGGCAACCGTCAGGAAGAGGGCTGCGCCGCCGAACTGACCGTACGGGAGAACTTCCTCGCCAACCCGCGGGCGGCCGGCGCCCCGGCCCTCCACTGGCTCGGCCCGCGGCGCGAGCGCGCCGAGGCCACCGCCCTGATCGACCGGTTCTCGGTGCAACCCCGCGACAGCGAGGTGCCGATCGCCGCGCTCTCCGGCGGCAACCAGCAGAAGGTCATGGTCGGCCGGTGGCTCCGGGGCGGTCTGCGCGTGCTCGTCCTCGAAGAGCCGACCGCGAGCGTGGACGTCGGCGCCAAGGCCACCCTCTACCGCCTGCTCGACGACGCACTGGCCGACGGCCTCGCGGTGCTGCTCATCTCCACCGATTTCGAAGAGGTCGCGGGCGTGTGCCACCGCGCCCTGGTCTTCGTCCGCGGAACCGTGCGCGCCGAGCTGACGGGTACGGCCCTCACCGTCGCCGAACTCACCCGGACCGCCTCCGCCATGCCCCCCATCACCGGAGCTGCGACGAGCCGATGACCACCTTCCCCTCGCTCAGATCCGTGCGGGCGCGCCTTCGCGGGCACCTCATCGGCGGATACGGCCTCCTGGCCCTCGCCGTGCTGCTCTTCGCGGTGTTCTCCCTGGCCCTGCCGGGCACCTTCCCCACCCGGGACAACGTCGCCTCGATCCTCTCGAACCAGTCGATCCCCGCGCTCCTCGCGCTCGGCGCGACGATCCCCATCGCCACGGGCAAGTTCGACCTGTCCATCGGCTACGGTCTCGGCCTCGCCCACGTCCTGGTGATGCAGCTGGTCGTCAACGGGGGCTGGCCCTGGCCCCTCGCCTGCGGGGTGGTGGTGTGCGGAGGGGCGGTGGCCGGCGCCCTCAACGGGGTCATCGTCGAATTCGGGCGGATCAACTCGTTCATCGCCACCCTGGGCACCGGCAGCATCATGTACGCCTTCACCGGCTGGATCACCGACGGGGCGCGGATCGTCCCCGGCCCGGACGGCCTGCCCGCCCCGTTCACCGCCCTCTACGACTCCCGGTTCCTCGGGCTGCCGCTGCCCGCGTTCTACGTCCTGGCCGTCGCGGGCGTCCTGTGGCTGGTGCTGGACCGGCTGCCGGCCGGCCGGTACCTGTACGTCATCGGCTCCAACCCGCGCGCCGCGGACATGGTCGGCATCCCCACCCACCGGTACTGCGTGTACGCCTTCGCCGGATCGGGCCTGGTCGTCGGCTTCGCCGGGGTGCTGCTCGCCGCCCAGCAGCAGACCGGCAACCCGAGTGTCGGGCTGGACTACCTCCTGCCCGCGTTCGTCGGCGCCCTGCTCGGGTCGACGACGATCAAACCGGGCCGGGCCAACGCCCTCGGCACCCTCGTCGCCGTGGCCGTCCTCGCCATCGGCCTCGCGGGGATCGGCCAGCTCGGCGCCCAGTTCTGGGCGACGCCGCTGTTCAACGGCGCGACCCTGCTCATCGCCGTGGGCCTGGCCGGTTACTCCGCCCGCCGCCGGCTGCGCACCACGGCCGCCGCGCCCCGCCCGTCACCCGCCGGATCGGCGGAGAACCGCCGTCCCTGACCCCTTTCGTACGCGCACCCGCGTCAGGAGCACCGTGTACCCGAACCCCAAGACCAGCGTCGTGACCGCAGCCCTGCTGACGGCGGCAGCCGTCCTCGTGGCCGGCTGCGGCGGGGACGGCCCGTCGGCGGGCGGCGAGCCGTCGGGAGCCGGCTGCCCCGCCACCCTCGCGCGGGCGCAGGCGGCCGTCCGGCAGGCCGAGAACACCGACGCCGCCTGGAGCGGCCCCACCAGCGGCCCGGCCGCCGTTCCGGACAAGACCCTCGTCTACGTCGCGCAGACCATGACCAACCCCGGGGTCGCGGGCGTCGCGAAGGGGTTCGAGGAGGCCGCGAAGGCCATCGGCTGGAAGGCGAGGGTGATCGACGGGGACGGCACCCCGGCGGGCATCCAGGCCGCGCTCAGCCAGGCCGTCACGCTCAAGCCCTCGGGCATCGTCATCGGCGGCTTCGATCCCAAGCTGACCTCCCAGCAGGTGGCGCGGGCCCGGGCGGCGGGCATCCCGCTCATCGGCTGGCACGCGGTGGGCACCCCCGGCCCGAGCGAGGACGCCGGTCTCCTCACCAACATCACCACGAAGGTGGAGGACGTGGCGAGGATCAGCGCGGACTGGATCATCGCCCAGTCGGGCGGGGACGCGGGAGCGGTCCTCTTCACCGACGACTCCATCCCGTTCGCCAGGAACAAGGCCGACCTGATCAAGAAAGAGCTCGCGACCTGCCCGGGCGTCGCGCTCCTGGCGTACGAGAACATCCCCATCCCGGACGCGAGCAGCCGCACGCCCCAGGAGGTCTCTTCCCTCCTGTCCCGCTTCCAGGGCAGGTGGACCCACTCCGTCGCCATCAACGACCTCTACTTCGCGGACGCGGCCCCCGCCCTGCGCGCGGCGGGCAAGCCGGGCTCCGGCCCGCCGCTCAACATCGGTGCGGGCGACGGCGATCCCTCCGCGTTCCAGCGCATCAACAGCGGGCAGTACCAGGCCGCCACCGTCCCCGAGCCGCTGTCCCAGCAGGGCTGGCAGATCGTCGACGACTTCAACCGCGCCTTCGCCGGCCGGCCCACCAGCGGCTACGTCGCCCCCGTCCACATCGCCACGGCCGGGAACAGCGGCGGCGCCACGTCGTGGGACCCGGCGGGCTACCGCGAGGCGTACCGGAAGATCTGGAGCGGGGAGCAGGTGCGCCCGTAGCGGGGTGCGGAGACCGGGGGGCTCAGCGCTTCTTCCGCGCGGCCCACAGCCGGGTGAGACCGTAGGAGAGGAGCCAGGGAAGCACGGTCAGCAGGCCGACGAACACCCCGAAGAACCCGGTCACGTCGCCCCGGGTCGGAGGGGAGTCACCGGTCGCGAACATCAGCGCCGCGGCCGCCCCGACCGGTATCCCCGGGATGACGACGGAGCACGTCCGCGCGACGGTCCGCGACCGGCCGGGGCGGGCCCGCGCGGTGAGGATCCCCAGGCCGAGCATGATGAACGGCCCGAACGGCATCCAGAGCAGCCCCAGGCCCCACAGCACCGCCGCCCACTCGTCCGAGTAACCGAACATCATCAGCGGACCCCCGCTCCCCCGCCGGTCCGCACCGGACCGGCCCTTCCCCCAGTGACACCCCGCAAGGTACCCGGGCCGCACCCGCCGATCACCGTCTCCCGCACGGCCGGGCCCACTTGAACCGGTTCCGTGACCCTCACATGACCAGGCGCCAGGTGATCGGGGCATCCCGGCCCCGCGGGGAGCAGGTCCGCGTCACGGTGCGGCGCGGAGCGGGTCCGGGTGGTGGGGGGCGCGGGACGGGTGGCCGAGGCGGACCGGGACGCCGGGTGAGTACAGGACGCTGACCGGGGCGTCCTCGGGGGCGGGGAGGCCCGCCGCGGCGAGCAGGTCCTGCTCACAGGTGATCAGCTCGGCCCGGTACAGGGGCCAGCGCGGGTGGTCGTTCGCCAGGTATCCGACTCCGCCCGGGAACGCGTTGTGCATGCCCCACCGGGCGGTGAGGAAGTGCTCCAGGGCGGTCGGCTCCTCGATGCGTTCACCGGTGCGCACGACGATCCGGCTGTGCGCCCCGCGCGGGCCGGGCCAGCGCCGGCGGCTCGCGTAGGCGACGGTGTTCCCCTCGGTCCGCACGGCCATCCGCGACCACAGGTACGGCAGCCGGAACCCGAGGCGTCCCGCCAGCACCGGGAGGAGCCGGGCCGCGTCCATGGACCGGAAGACGACCCCGCGCCGTCCCTGTTCGTCGACCGAGTACAGCCGTACGTTGGTTTCCGGGAAGGATCCGAGGTACGGGATCCCGGGCAGCCGGAGCAGCCCCACCTCGTGCATCCGGAAGGCCACCAGCCCCACGTGGCTGACGCCGTCGTGGACGTCGGGGGCGGTCCCCCGCGGCAGGAGCCCCGCGACGACGTCCGGTTCCACGGCCCAGTGGATGAAGGTGAGGTCGAGCCACTGCTGGGTGAACAGGGGCCTGCGCAGGGCGGCCGGGGCGTCGGGCGTGACGGGGGCAGGTGTCTGCACGCCACCAGGATGGCAGAGGCCCCGGAGCCGGGGAATCCCGAGGGGTCGCCGGCTGGGCGAGGCTCCGGTCACCAGGGGCTGCGGACCTTGACCGGGAGTCCGCGCACGCGTTGCCGCTCCACGGGCCGCAGCCGCGCGAGCAGGTCTTCGCCCACGACGCCGTCGCGCCGCCAGACGCGGCACAGGGCGTCCAGGGCCGCTCCGGCGAGGCGCGGCTCCTCCCCCGTCGCGGCGTCCACCAACGCCACGGTCACCGGGCGGGTGGAGAAGCGGGCCAGCTCGTGGACCACCCTGATCCTCTCCTCCAGGGGGACGTCCGGGTCACCGACCGAGCGGACGGCCTCCGCGGTGGCGAGGGAGTCCGCTCGGGGCAGGACCGCCATGACGAACACCACCTGCGCGCACAGCACGATCAGGTACTGGAGCGGGGCCATCAGGCCCAGCGGCAGCAGCGGGACCAGCGGGAGGAGCACCAGCCAGCCGCCGCGGATCCGTGCCGCGCCGCCCGTGGGCGGCTCGAACCGCCGTTCACACAGCAGTACGAGGACGAGGAAGGTGGCGAGCGTGAGCAGGGGAACCGCCAAGAGACCCACCAGCATCCCCTCCCCCAGCTGCCGCGCCGACGGTCCGTCCCCCAGGACGGGCAGCACGGAGGCCGCGGCCGTCCAGCCCACCGCGGCGGTCGCGAGGTGGCGCAGCAGGCTGACGATCAGCCAACGGCCTGTGGTCATGGGCGCGTTCCTCTCCCATCGGAGCTCTGCGGTCACGTCATTGAACGCGTTCAAGATAACAGGCGGCCGACGAGAGGGGCAGAGTGCGGGGGCAGTACGTAACAGGGGCCGACATAGGCGAAGTTGCCGATGACGCCCGTCCCGCGCCGCTCACGTCGCCCCCGGCTCGGCCCCCGCTTCGGCCCGGGCCAGGGTGAACACCCCGGCGCAGATCAGGGCGAGGCCCAGCGCCTGGGGGACCAGCCACCAGTGCCCCCGCAGGTGTTCCTCGTACAGCAGCACGCCCAGTGCGACGCTCACGCCCGCGTCTCCGAGGGTCAGCGCGGGCTGCGAGGCGACGAGCGGGCCGCCCTGCATGGCGTGTTCGAGGAGCAGCAGGGCGCAGACCCCGGTCGCGGCGAAGGCGTACGTCTCCCAGGCCGTCAGGAACGCGCCGAGCCCGCCCTCGTCGAGTACGTGCATGGCCGACTTCATCAGGGCGGCGGTGAGCGCGTACGAGACGGCGGTGGCCGCGCCGAGGCAGCCGGCCCGCATCCGGCCGGGTGTCCGCCTCAGTCCCGCCACGGCCAGCAGGGTGACGGCCACCGCGCACGCAGCCAGGGCCAGTACCCAGCGGTCGGTCGGGACGTGCGTGCGGTTGCCCGCCGGCGAGGCGGCCACCAGCACGATCCCGAGGCCGGCCACCACCGCCGCCACGGCGAGCCACGTCGCGCCCGGCAGCCGACTGCGCGCCACGAGCGAGGCGATCAGCAGCGCGAGCGGCAGTTCCAGTACGAACAGGGGCTGTACGAGGGCCAGCGCGCCCGTTGCCAGCGCCACGGCCTGACCGACGCCGGCCGCGATCACCGCCAGGATCCCGCCGATCCACAGCGGCCGCCGCAGCAGGTCCAGGACGAGCCCGAAGCGGAAGCCGTCGCTCTGCGGCACGGTGAGCGCCGCCCGCCGCTGGAGCACCGTCGCGAGGGCGTTGCTGAGCGCCGCGAACAACGCGAAGAGGACCGGCAGTACGAAGCCCATCCCCCGATCCTCACCGCCCCCGACCCGGCTCCCCGCATCGACACCGCGCGGGACGCGCCCGGCGCCGCCCGTTCCCCCGTCCGGGCCCACGGGCACACCGCCGGCCCGGGTTCCCTGCCCCTGCCGGTGACCGGCGGGGCGTCAGGTCAGCGCTTCCAGGAACTCCGTCAGCAAGCGGTGCAGGACGTCGGGCTGTTCCAGGTGTACGTCGTGTCCCGTCCCGGGGACGCTCACGGCCAGCGTGTCCGGCCGTCGGCGGAGCATGTCGTCGGCTTCCCGGGGAGGGATGATGCCGCTCTGCCCCAGGACGGCCAGGGTCGGGCACCCGACGGTCGCCCACTCGTTCCAGAACGGGCCCCTGGCGTTCTCGGCCAGCGAGTCGACCATGACGTCGCGGTCGAAACGGGGCCACCACCCGCCGTCCCGTTCCACCAGTCCGGACGCCCAGCCCTCGCCGACCCGGCCGCCGCCGAGGAACAGGACGGCCGCCTCGCGCGAGGGGAACGGCAGGGGCCAGGAATCGAGCCAACCACCGATCATCGCGGGGACGTCCGGACCCGATCCTCCCGGTCCGGCCTCGACGAGGACGAGGCCGCGGATCAGCCCGGGGTGCGCGGCCGCGGTGAGCATGGCGGTGTTGCCGCCCATGGACTGGCCGACCAGCACGGGCCGGGACAGCCCGAGCTCTTCGAGTACGGTGACGACGTCGGCGACGTACGCGGCGCGCGAGAGGTCGCGCGGGCGTCGTTCGCTGGCACCGTGACCACGCTGGTCGAGGGCGACGACGCGGAAATCAGGGCTCAACCGGCTTGCCGTGGCGTCCCATTCGCCCGCGTGCCCGGCAAGACCGTGCAACAGGACGACGGCCGGCCCGGGCCCGCCCCAGTCCCGGCAGGAGAGACGGACGCCTTCGCGCACCACCACGCGTTCGGACCAGGTCATGTGTGCTGCCCTTTCGAGAGTCGGTGGCCGCGGCCGGAGGAACCGGGGATCAGGGTACGGCGACGCCGGCGGGCCGGATCCGGGCTGGTGGGAGGCGCGGAGGGAGGGCTGGGAACCCGGCCGAAACCGTTAGGGTGTTCGACGTTCGTCGTGACGCACACATGTCACACGAAGCACGCGCACCACACTCGGGGGAAGCAAGTGAGCAGGCTCAGCACGCCGTTCGGCGACGGCACCACGCACATCGGCTCGGTGAACGGCGCCTTCCAGGCCGCCATGGGAGAGGGCCGCGGCGACCTCGACGACCGCGTGGACGACCGGGTGATCACCCGGATGCGGGTCGGACGTACGGTGATCGGCACGATCGCGGCGCTCTGGCTCATCGTGGCCTACCCGCTGAGCAGCGGCCGGCAGGATTTCGTACTCGGCAAGCTCGCCGAACTCGGCCTCTCCTGCGCCGTCCTCATGACCGGGACCGTCATCGGCATCGCCGCGTTCCTGATCGCGAGCACCCCCTACCGGCGCCGCGCCTACACCCGGCGACTCGGCGAGCCGGCCCTGGCGTTCCTCGCCCTCGCCGCCGGTCCCACAGCGGTCTGGCTGTCCGTCACCAGCCTCAAGGGCGAACTGATCACCGGTGACGACCTGTTGTCGTTCTTCGCCTCGATCTTCGGCCGCGGCATCATTGCCCACATCCTCAGCCTGCTGTTCCTGGTGATCGGCTGGCTCCTGTCGGTCGCCCTGGTGATCGTCTCGATCCCGTACACGCTCGTCGCGGCGTACGTCTGCGTCACCACCTGCTTCCGCGCCTCGTCCGTCCACCCACTGCTCCCGGCGCTGCTCTCGCCGCTGCTGGTGTGGTCGCTGTTCGCGTTCCAGCTGTTCAGCGGCCCCGACATCGCCGCGCCTCCGGAGGTGCTCTACGCCTTCCTCCTGGGCGGCCCGCTGTCGGTGACCGCCCTGTCGGTGTGGGAGGTGCGCCGCCTGCGCACCCTGCACGGGATCACCCTGCGCACCGCGATGGGCCGCTGAGACGGCCTAACGCGGCTCGTGGGCCGCGGCCCGGCAGGCGCCGTTCGCGGCGCCGCCCGGCACGCCGGCCTGGGTCAGCCCGTCCACACAGCCCCGGAGGTCCGCCGACACTCCGCGCTGGCAGGCCGCGCTGACGGCTTCGGTGACTTCGACACCCGCCTGCCGGGCCATGTTCACGCAGGCGGGGATGTCGGCGTGCGCGGCGGGCGCGACGAGGGCGGCGCCGCCGAGCGTGAGCGTGAGACCGGCGAGGACACCGGCGGCACGGATCGACGTGCGCATGGGACGCACCTGCTCTCCCGGTCGGGGACGGCTGGGCCGTCTAGTTGGGGGCGACCCGGCAGGCGCTCACCGCGGTGCCGTTGGTCACGCCGCCCGCGGTCAGGCCGGACACGCACTGCGCGTGGTCGCCGGTCAGCCCGACGTAACACGCCATCCGGATGGAGTCCGGGGCCTCTCCGCCCTGTAGCTCCCGCTCGACCTGGTTGATGCAGGCCGTGACGTCCGCGTGGGCGGCCGGGGCGACGAAGGCCACACCGCCCAGGGCCAGGGTCAGGCCGCTGAGGACACTTGCGATACGGGTCGACGTGCGCATGGAACGCACCTGCTCTCCGGGATCGTCGCGCGGCCCGGAACCTGGTCGTGCCGGATCCGCGAAGGAACGGCGCCGAGCGCACGCGGCCGACTGTGGCCACGGGCCCCGGGCTCGCGCTCCGGGCCGGCTCGGCAGGGCCTCCCCTCCCTCCTTACGACGCTAGAACAGCCCGCTTGCGCACGCACCCGGTGGGGCCGGAGCACCGGAGCCGCACACCCTCGCCGCCAACATTCCGCTTGTTCACACCGCCCGACGAGGCGAGCTTTCGGTAAGGGCAAACACCCTGCTGCAACCCAGATAGACCCTTTGAATTCAAGGCCACTTGCCGGATACACCCTGGGGAACATCTGTTAGTGTGCCCGCGCTTGGTGTTCATCCATCATTCCGTTTACCTTCCGGCGCGGTGCGTCCGAAGGGTTTTGCGAGGTGTCTCGTACGTGTACAGCACTCCGTTCTCCCCCACAGAGGCCAGGTCCGCCCGCGCCCGCATGGGCCTGACCGTGTCTCAGGTGGCCGACGCCATGGCGGTCTGCGGGACCCCGGTCCATCCCGAGTGGGTCATGGCGTGGGAGCAGGGCTCCCACGTGCCCTCCGACGAGCACCTGTTCGCGCTCGCCGACGTCCTGTGGTGCGACCCGGTGACCCTCATGGGCACCGAGCCGCGCACCCTCGCCGAGTTCCGGCTGGCCCGCCGGCTCGGCGTGGAGCGGCTCTCGTACCGTCTGGGCATGGACCCGGACGACTACCGTGCGGCGGAGTCGGCGCGGGAGTGGCACGGAGACGCCCGGCAGACCAGGGTGCTGGTGGAGGCCCTCGGACTGTCCCTCCGGAAGCTGATCGGCATCATGGGGCGCGTCGACGAGCTGGAGGAGCACCTGCGCACGGCCATCGCGGGCCGGTGGAAGGCGCACGTCGACGCGGTGGTGGACATCGCGGCGGTGGACGCGACGAGCGTGGGGGACGCGCTGCGCACGATGCACGCGGAGTTCTCCGGTTTCTCCGAGCGGTACATGGGACACCTGGTCGCCCGCAACGACGACGCGCGCCTCAAGGAGATAGCGGCCGAGCGCGCCGCCTACCTCCGCCGTCTCGTCGACCACTTCTGGGAGTTGGTGGGCGAGCAGGGCGAGGCGCCCCCGTACCCCGCGGCGGGGGTCTGACGGGGGTGGGGGGCGCGGCGCCCGCGCGGGCCGGGGAGGGGGCTGCCGCAGCCCTCCCCGGCCCGTCACCGACGGGGCGTCACGGCGTTCAGTGGGCGGTCGCGCCGAGGCCCGGGGCGGGTGGGCCGCTGTCGCCGTCCTCGATGTCGTCCCAGTCGATCTCCATGGTGCTGCGGCTGGTGAAGACGTTGAAGAGCAGGTTCAGCGAGATGGCCGTCAGCGCCCCGAGCGTGATGCCGCTGTCGAGTACGGCCCGTACGTCTTCCGGCATCCGGTCGAAGAACGGCGTCACCGTGCTCGGGAGCAGGGCCGCGCCGAGACTGACGGCCAGGATCAGGGTGTTGCGCTCCTCCCGCAGGTCGGCCTTCCCCAGGATCTGGACGCCGACCGCGGCGACGATGCCGAACATGGACACCGCCGCCCCGCCCAGCACCGGGTGGGGTACCGAGGCGACGAGGCTGCCGGCCTTCGGCAGCAGTCCGAGTACGACCATGAACAGGCCTGCCGCGACGACCACGTAGCGGCTCATGACCCTGGACATGCGGACGAGGCCGATGTTCTCCGCGAACGCCACGTACGGGAACGAGTTGAGGACGCCGCCGAGCACGGTGGCCGCGCCGTCGGCGCGCAGGGCCCGCGCGACGGTGTCGGCGTCGACCTTCTTGCGGGTGATCTCCCCGATCGCGTAGACGTCGCCGGTGGTCTCCACCATGGTGATCAGCATGACGACGAGCATCGCGGCGATCGGGAGCAGTTCGAAGCGCGGCATGCCGTAGTGGAAGGGCGTGGTGACCCCGAACCAGTCGGCCCGGCCCACGGCTGCGAGGTCGACGTCCCCGCACATCCAGGCGACCGTCGTGCCGGCCACGAGCCCGAGCAGGACGGCGAGGCTGCTGAGCAGCGGCTTGCCGACCCGGGCGAGGAGGAGGACGAAGAGCAGGGTGCCCGCGGCGTAGGCGAGGTTCTTCGGGGATCCGTAGGCGGGGGTGCCGATGAGGTGGGCGCCGCCGGCCGCGTCCTGGAGGGCCACCGGTATGAGGGTGATGCCGATGATGGTGAGGATGGTGCCGATGACGACCGGCGGGAAGTACTTCACCAGCTTGCTGAACAGCGGCGCGAACGCGAACGTGGCCAGGCCCGCCGTGATCACGGCCCCGTAGACGACCAGGAGCCCCGCGGTGCCCCCGCCCGCGCCGACGCCGATGGCGATCATGGGTGACACGGCGGTGAAGGTGACGCCCTGGACCAGGGGCAGGCGGGCGCCGATCTTGCCGACGCCGAGGGCCTGGACGATCGAGGCCACCCCGCAGGTCAGGAGATCGGCGTTGATGAGGTGGACGAGTTCCTGGCGACTGAGGCCGAGGGCGTTGCCGAGCAGGACCGGGACGATGACGGCCGCGGCGTAGAACGCGAGCACGTGCTGGAAGCCGTAGAGGGCCAGTTTCGGTATCGGGAGCAGTTCGTCGACGGGGTGCGTCGGGCCCGTGGCGGACCTTCGGGCGGACTTCCGGGAGGTGTTTCTGGGCGCTGTTGCCATCTCTGCCTTGCCTTCGCGAGGTAGGTGAATGAGAAGACCGCCGCCCTCCAGCCCCGGGTGACGGGGCGAGGGCAGGCCGGCTCGCAGTGGGCCGACGCCGGGCGGTGTTCCGGCAGTGCGTCGCTCTGCTTGCATACACGTCCTGGAGTGGCAGGACTTCCTTCGATCGGCGCAGCGGATCCGTCTTTGATGAGCGGATTCGAAGGGATCTCGACCGGAGGGCGCTCACCATAGCCAATGGCCCGGTTTCCTCGCGAGTAACCGGCCGCGCGAGGGGGCCGCACTCCCCCGGCAGGCGGCTCCGGCCCCGCCGAAAGGGCCGGCCACCGGGGCCGACGCGGCTACGGGTCCGCCGTGACCTGCGTGGATGCCGTGACCTGCGTGGATACTGGCAGCCGGGCCGGGTGGGCGGCCCGCTCCGATCCGAGGGACGAGGAAGCGATGACCCTGACAGAAGGCCGGCGGGTACGGCTGGCGGCGGACCTGCGGCTGATCGACTCGCTGGCGGAGCCGGACGGCTCCCCGGCTCCGCAGGGAGCCCCGGCCGGGTCCCTGTCCCTCGCGGCGGGGACCGAGGGCACCGTCGAGCGGGCCGTCGAGGACCGGCACGAGAGCGAGGGGGTCCGTGAGTACCAGCGCCTCGCCTCGCTCCTGGACTCCTTCGGCCGTGACATGCCCGCGGAGAGCAAGAAGCGGCTCGAAGAGCAGGTGGCCGCGCTGGAGCCCGAGTGGATCGCCCACCAGGAGCGCGGCCCCCTCGTCACGGTCCGGGTGCGCTTCGACAACGGCTTCGTCCTGGACGGCGTACGGGCGGGCCTGTTCCTCGCGGACTGACCTAGGAAGTGATGGCCTCGGGGTGGTCCGGCCGCGGCGTCGGGGTGTGCTTCGGGCGGGGGTGCTTCGGCCGGCCAAGGAGGGCGTCGACCACGAGGAGCTGCGCGGCCGCGAGGACGAGGCAGACACCGGCGGTGCCGGCCCACAGGGCGGTCACGCCGGCGTGTTCGAGGGTCTGGGTGGCCGTGACCGGGGCCACGACGGTGGCGATGCCCCAGCTGATGCCGTACGCGGCCAGGTAGCGGTCGGTGGCTCCGGGCGGCGCCAGCTCGGCGACCACGCTCAGGGCGCGGCCCAGGATGATGACGTCGCCCAGGCTCCACACCACCGTGGCGGCGACGAAGGCGGGCAGGGCGTGTGCGACGGCGTATCCGGCGAGGCCGGCCGCCATGAGGACGTAGCCCAGGGCGAGGGCCGCGGAGGCGGGGAGCTCGGCGAGGCGGCGCAGGCGCAGGGCGGGCTGCGCGGCCACGACGGTCACGGCGGAGGTGGTGAACAGCAGCCCGGCATCGGCTGGTTCGAGGCCCCGGTGGTCGAGGCTGAGCGGCAGCGCGATGAGGATCTGCATGGAGACCAGGGCGAAGACGGTACCGGCGGTGAACATGGCCACGAGGGCGCCGTCGCGCCAGGGGCCCGCCTCCGCGCGGCGGGCGGCGGGGCGGGCGGCGGGGCGGGCCGGCGGACGGCGCTCGTGGTCGGCGGGCAGCACGAGGTGGAGGACCAGCGCGCAGACGAGGCAGGTCAGCGCGTCGACGACGAACAGCCAGCGCAGGTCCCACCGGCCGAGCCCCGCCGCGATCAGGCCGGCTCCGGTGCCGCCGACGGCGAGCGCGGTGTTGAGCAGGCCGTACGCGCGCACCCGGTCGGCGGGGGCGACGGCATCGGCGATCATCCCCTGGCTCGGCGGTTCGTACAGCTCGAAGGCGAGTCCGAGCAGGATCGCGAAGACGGCCACCGTGGCCAGTGAGCCGGCGGCGGCGATGCCCAGCTGCGCGAGTGCGCACCCGGTGAGCCCGAGCACCATCGTGCGCCGGCGCCCGATGCGGGCCGCGAGGCGGCCTCCGGCGAGCCGGGAGGGGATCGTGGCGAGGCCGAAGGCGGCCGAGAGGATACCGGCCGTCGTGCCACTCGCGCCGAAGTCGGTGCTGATCAGGACGGTCAAGAAGGGCAGGGAGAAGGCGCCGAGCCGGTTGATCGCCCGGGCCGCCACCAGCAGCCATACGGTCCGCGGCATGCACGCCACCCCTCACGTAACCGGCGAATCGAGTATCGTCAGTCACCTACGCTAGCCATCGAGGGAGTGACTGGTCAAGTGATGTTCGACAGTCACGCAGTGGTGCTGCTGGACCATGCGGTGTCGCTCGTGAACGCGTTGACCGACGGAGAGGCCCGCGGCCGCCCCTACGCCGCTCCGCGCGGGGCCGAGCTGCCCCGCGCGGTCGACGCCGCGGTGTCGCACACCGCCGCGTCCCTGCCTCGCGACATCGACGACGCGCAGGCCGCGTACCTGGTCGGTACGGCGCGGCGCATGCGGGAGGTCTTCCGGGCCATGCAGGACGGCAGGCTGGACGACGCCGCCGCGGCCGTGAACGGCCTCCTGCACGACACCGGTGCCCGGCCCCGGCTGGACCGGGGCGCGGACGGGCCCTGGCAGATGCACTTCCACGGCCCGGACGACTCGTTCGCGGCCGGGACCAGTGCCAGCTGCGCCACCGCGCTCGCGCTGGCCGTGGGAGGCGGTCTCGCCGGCCGGCTGGGCGTCTGCCGGGCCGACCGCTGCGACCGCGTGTACGTCGACACCTCCCGCAACGGCGCCCGCCAGTTCTGCTCCACCGCCTGCCAGAACCGCACCAAGGCCGCGGCCTTCCGCGCCCGCAAGGACGCCGGGTGAGCGGGGAACCGCGCCGACGGTGCCGGCCGTGCGGGGCCGGATGTGACGGGACCGCCCTGCGCACTGTACGAAGTCCCCTGTGAACGAACAGATCCCGCCCGCCACCGTTCGGATATTCATCGCCCTCGCGCCGCCCGACGACGCCAAGGAGGAGCTCGCGCGCGAACTGCGCCCCGCCTACGAGGCGTACCCGCGCATGCGGTGGAACCGCATCGAGGACTGGCACGTCACCCTCGCGTTCCTCGGTGAGCTCCCGGTCACGGCCGTCCCCCTGCTGCGGCCCCCGCTCGCGGAGCTCGCCGCGAACCGCCGGCCCGTACGGCTGTCCCTGCGCGGCGGCGGCCACTTCGACGACCGGGTGCTGTGGAGCGGGATCGACGGGGACCTCGAAGGGCTGCACCTGCTCGCGGGCGAGGTCCGGGCGGTGGTCAAGGAGTGCGGGATCCCCTTCGAGGACCGGCCGCTGCGCCCGCACCTGACGCTGGCCCGGTCCCGCCGCGGCGAGCCGTCCTGCGCGGTCGGGGCCGCCGACGGCCTCGCCGGCTTCACCGGCCGCGGCTGGCCCGCCGAGCGCCTGCACCTGGTCGGCAGCAACATCGGCCGGGGCCCGGGGCCGATCCACTACCGCGACATCGAGTCGTGGCACTTCAGCGGCGCCCACTGAAGGCCGCCACTGCGCTACCGGAAGGCCGCCTGGTGCGGGCCGTGTTCGGGATCGAGTTCGTGCAGGACCTTGCGGGCGTCCTCCAGGATCCCGGCGGTGCACAGGACCCGCCACTGGCCGTACGCGGGTGACTGGCCGAGGGCGGTCGTCAGGAACCGCGTCTCGGCGGCGCCCTGGAGGCGGCGCAGCCGGACCCGCTGCGCTCCGGTGCCCCGCCGGGCGCCCATGTGGTGGTCGGCGACTTCGGTGACCAGGTCCGCGAGCTCGGTCAGCAGGCCGTCCAGGCCCTCCGGTGCCCGCCCCGGCTCGGGACGCAGGGCCGCGTCGCGCTGGTCCCAGTGGAGCGCCGGGGGCCGTCCCCCGCGGTAGGACAGGTTGTGCAGGCCCCGGGCGATGCCGCGCAGCTGGTGGCTGACGTGCTCCAGCGCGGCCGACGCCTCCGCCAGCTGGGCGACCTCCTCCGCGCCGGCCCGGGTGCGCCACCGGGCGGCCTCGTGCGCCTGCCGCACTGCGGACCGCACCTCGTCCAGGCGGCCGCTGAGGGCGCGGGCGCGGACGACCCAGCCGCCCGACGCGGCTCCCCAGGTTCCGTCGGCCAGGCCCTCCCCCATGGCCCGGAGCAGGTCCGCCATGTCGCGGGTGAGCCGGGTCGTCCGGTACCGCGCCTGCCGGGCGAACCCGGCGGACGGCACGAGCAGGGCCACGGCGGTGCCCACGAGGATGCCCAGGATGTTCTCCTCGATCCGGGCCGTGCCGTAGCCCAGCCGCTGGCTGCTCCCGACGACGAGTACGGCCGTGAGGCCGATCTGGTGCATCTGCGGACCCAGGCGCAGCAGGCGTCCCGCGACCATCCCGACCGCGGTGACCAGGGTGATCGTCAGCAGCCCGGTCCCCGTGACGGCCGCGGCGCCGGCTCCGAGGAGGACGCCGACGACGACGCCGGCCGCCCGCTGGAACGCCTTGCGGGCGGTGGCGTACGGGGTGGCCTGGACGACGAGGATCGCCCCCACCGGGGCCAGTACCGGATCGGGCAGGCCGAGCAGGTCGGCGGCGATCCACCAGGACAGGGCCGAGGCGACGACGGTCTTGAGGATGGTGACCCCGTCGCCAAAGCCGTCCACCGCCCGGGACCGCAGCCGGGCCGCGAGGCCCCCGGTGCCGCCCTGGCCGTTGCCCTCGGGGGTGCTGCCCGGCATGCTGCGTCTCCCGACCGGTGGTGATCACGTGACACCGCCGACCCTACCGACGGGCTCCGCGCTTCCGCGTGCGGCCGGGCCGTACGGTCCCGCAGGACGGGCCCTTCGGCGGGGCCGGGCCGGCGGGTTCCGGGGCGAAGAAGTCGTCGTGGCGGACGTGCGGTCCGGCCGAGCGGCCCGCCAGGCTCTCCGGGGTCACCAAGTCGCCCGCGCCCGGGGCCACTTGGACGTGGGAGAGGACCTCAGCGCCTGCCCTTGGCCCGGTCGTAGCCGAGGATGAGCAGGGCCACGGCCATCACCGCGAGGTGCACCCATGCCGGAATCACCTCGTCCTCCTCTCGGTCCCGGTCCCGGGAACCTGCCCGCGCCGGCGCAGGACCGAGGCGAGCACCGCTTCCTGGAAGGCCGGCAGCTGCGGCCCCAGCCGTGCGCTGATTTCCTCTAACGAGATCCGCTTCCTTGTCCTCATGACCCGCGTGTGCCCGCGCACGGCCCGCTGATGCGCGCGTGCCGTCGGCCGGACCGGTCGCGCGGACCCGGCCCGGGAGGGCCGTGCCGGACCGGCTTTATTTCACCAAGAGGCGTTATGTGTACGGCGGATGAAATCGAGACACGTTTCCTCGTGTCGCAATATCCATTGCCATTGACACCCCTTCTCGGGGCTGCCTAGCTTACGCCGCAGATGACGACATCAGCGGCCTCTCCCGTCCGGCATGACGGCTGCTTTTCGATTCTTCTTCCGTCGAATGCTGCTGGAGTGTCCTTGACCGAATCGCTGCTCCTCTCCGCGCCGCCCGCCGGGTCCTCCGGGCCCCCGGCGGCGGCCGAACGGGTCCTCCCGCTCCGCCGCCCCGGGCGGTGGATCACCGCCGCCGTCGTCCTGGTGCTCCTGTCCCAGGCCGGGCACGGTCTGATCACCAACCCCTTCTACCAATGGGACCGTTTCGCCTACTGGTTCCTGCGCCCGGTCGTCCTGGACGGGCTGCTCATCACGCTCCAGGTGGCCGCGTACAGCGCGGTCCTCGGCCTCGCCGGCGGCGTCCTGCTCGCCCTCGGCCGGCTCTCGGGCAACCCGGTGCTGCGGTCGGTGAGCTGGACGTACATCTGGCTGTTCCGCTCCGTGCCGCTGATCGTCGTCCTGCTCTTCCTCTACAACCTCAGCGCCCTCTACCCCACCCTCAGTGTCGGGGTGCCGTTCGGCCCCGCCTTCTTCACCTTCGACGAGTCCCGGCTCGCCACCGACCTGGTCGTCGCGGTGGTCGGCCTGAGCCTGTGCGAGGCGGCGTACGCGGCCGAGATCGTCCGGGCGGGGGTGCTCTCGGTCGACCAGGGCCAGCACGAGGCGGCGGCGGCGCTGGGGCTGCCCGGGCGGTACCAGTTCGCCCGGATCGTGTTCCCACAGGCGCTGCGCTCGATCGTGCCCTCGTACGTCAACCAGCTGATCGGCCTGCTCAAGGCCACCTCACTGGTCTTCTACGTCTCGCTGCTCGACCTGTTCGGCTCGGTGCAGAGCCTGGCCAGCACCTATCCCGGCGACGTGGTGCCGCTGCTGCTCGTGGCGACCGTCTGGTACGTGATCCTCACCAGCGTGGTCTCCGTCGTGCAGTTCTACGTCGAGCGGTACTACGCCCGCGGCGCGCTGCGCACCGTGCCGCCCACCCCCCTCCAGCGGGCCCGGGCGGGCCTGGCGGACCTGCGGACCCGCTTCGCGAAGGAGACGGCCCGATGACCGCGACCGGCACCGCCGCGACCGCACGGCCCCCGGCCATCGAGGTGCGCGGCGTGCGCAAGTCGTTCGGCGGCCGGCCCGTCCTGGACGGAGTGGACCTGACCGTCGCGCCGGGCACGGTCACCGTGGTCCTGGGCCGTTCGGGTTCCGGCAAGTCCACCCTGCTGCGGGTCCTGAACCACCTGGAGAAGCCCGAGGCCGGGCACGTCAGCGTCGACGGCGAGCTGATCGGCGTCGAGCGGCACGGCGGCCGGCTCAGGGAGCTGAAGAAGCGGGCGATCCTGGCCCAGCGCAGCCGGATCGGCTTCGTCTTCCAGAACTTCAACCTCTTCCCGCACCTGACCGTCCTGGACAACGTCGCCGCCGCCCCGGTCGCGACCGGCAGGCTGAGCCGGCCACAGGCCCAGGCGCTGGCGCGCGAGCTGCTGGAGCGCGTCGGGCTGGGGGACCGCACCGGCGCCTACCCCCGGCAGCTGTCCGGCGGGCAGCAGCAACGGGTGGCGATCGCGCGGGCCCTGGCGCTGCGGCCGGGGGTCATCCTCTTCGACGAACCCACCTCCGCCCTCGATCCCGAGCTCGTGGGCGAGGTGCTGTCCGTCATCAAGGACCTCGCGACCGGGGGCACCACCCTCGTGATCGTGACGCACGAGATCGGCTTCGCCCGCGAGGTGGCCGACGAGGTCGTCTTCCTGCACGAGGGGCGCATCGTCGAACAGGGCCCGCCCGCACGGGTCCTGGACCGTCCGGAACACCCACGGACCAGGGAGTTCCTCAGCAAGGTGCTCTGACCTCTGCCCCTGGACCCTGCCCCTGCCCCCGCCCGCCCCCGCTCATCTCACCCGGCTCACCGAACACTCGAAAAGGAACACCATGCGACGCCATTCCACCCTGCGCACCAGACTCGTCCGAGGCCTCGGCGCGGCGGCCGCGACCACCGCCCTCGCCTCCGGACTCACCGCGTGCGGCGGCGAAGCGGAGGCCACCGGCGGCGCGCCGGGCAAGGTCACCGTCGGCGCCGTCTCCAACGGGGCCGCCCAGCCCGCCGAACTGTCCGCCCCGGTCGTCGAATCCCTGCGCGCCCGGCTCCCGGAGGCCGTGCGCGAGCGCGGGGAGCTCGTCATCGGCGTCGGGGCCCTGCCCGCCGGCTACCCGCCGCTCGCCTTCGTCGGCACCGACCAGAAGACCTTCACGGGCGCGGAGCCGGACCTCGGCCGTCTGGTCGCCTCGACCCTGGGGCTGAAGCCGGTGGTCAAGAACTCCACCTGGGAGAACCTCTTCGTCGGCATCGACAGCGGCAAGGTCGACGTGGCCTTCACCAACGTCACGGTCACCGAGGAACGCAAGAAGAAGTACGACTTCGCCTCCTACCGGCAGGACAACCTGGCCTTCGAGGCGCTGAAGGAGGACACCTGGACCTTCGGCGGCGACCACCGCAACCTCGCGGGCAAGACCGTCGCGGTCAGTTCGGGCACCAACCAGGAGAAGATCCTCCTGGAGTGGCAGAACAAGCTGCGCTCCGAGGGCAAGGACCTGACGGTCAAGTACTTCCCGGACGCCAACAGCGTCAACCTGGCGCTGAGCGGCAAGAAGATCGACCTCAACTTCGGGCCGAGCCCCTCGATCGCCTACCACGTCACCCAGACCGCGGGCGGCAACGCCCCCACGCGCAACGCCGGTTCGTTCTCCGGGGCCGGCGAGTCCCTCCAGGGGCTGATCGCCGCGACGTCGAAGAAGGACAGCGGGCTGGCCGCGCCGGTGGCGGAGGCGATCAACCACCTGATCAAGAACGGCCAGTACGCGAAGCTCCTCGGCGCCTGGAACCTGTCCGACGAGGCCGTGACCACCTCCGAGGTCAACCCGCCCGGCCTGCCGGTCACCAACTCCTGAGCCCGCGGGCCGTCCACGGCCCGGGCGCCCCCACGGAAGGAGGGCTTCCCATGAGCACCGGCACGAACACCGGCACCCCCGCCCCGGTCACCCCGCACGTCCTCGACAACCCGGCCTGGGCCGCGCTGTCCGGCGCGCACGCGGTGTTCGCCGAGCGGGCCGGCGCGCACGCCGCCCGATACGCCCCGGACGTCGCGCCGTTCTCCGCGCTCGCCGATCCGGCCGACCCCCGGTCCTGGGCGGGGCTGCGCTCCCTGACCGGAGCGGACGGGGTCGTCGCCCTCGCCGGGGTGCTGACGCCGCCCGACGGCTGGGAGACCGTCGGGTCGGTCGAAGGGGTCCAGCTGGTCGACACCTCACTGCGCGCGGAGCCCGCCCCCGAGGCGGTACGGCTCGGGCCGGACGACGTTCCCGAAGTACTGGAGCTGATCGCCCTGACGAAACCGGGGCCCTTCCTGCCCCGGACCGTCGAACTGGGCACGTACCTCGGCATCCGCGACCGGGGCCGGCTGGTCGCGATGGCCGGGGAGCGGCTGCGTCCGCCCGGCTGGACGGAGATCAGCGCGGTGTGCACCCGCCCCGGCTACCGCGGCAGGGGCCTGGCCACGCGCCTGGTGCGCGCGGTCGCCGCGGGCATCCGGGAACGCGGCGACGTGCCGTTCCTGCACACGGCGGCGAGCAACCGGGACGCGGTACGGCTCTACGAGTCGATCGGGTTCACCGTGCGCCGCAGGCCCTTCTTCATGGCGCTCCGCCCACCGGGCGCTCCGGGCAACACTGCCGCCAAGTTCTCTTAATATTCGGGTCATTGCATGGCCCACACATCGGGCGTAGCGTTTTCTAAGCAATTGCTGACGGGATGAATTCGAGAGCCCGCACCGGCCATTTTTCCGTCCGCCGATCAGGAAGGCGCATTCCGACGTGTCCGAATCCCCGTCACCTGCCGTTCCTCCCTCCTCCGCACCGCTGCACCTCGCCGTGGCCCTCGACGGCGCCGGCCGGCATCCCGCCGCGTGGCGCGAGCCCGGGGCCCGGCCGGAGGCACTGTTCACCGCCCGGTACTGGGCCGGGGCCGTCGCCGAGGCGGAGGCCGGGCTGCTGGACTTCGTCACCTTCGAGGACGGTCTCGCGCTCCAGTCCTCCTCGCCGGACGGCCCGGACGGGCGTACGGACCGCGTCCGCGGCCGACTGGACGCCGTACTGACCGCCGCCCGCGTCGCGCCGCTGACCCGGCACATCGGGCTGGTGCCGGGCGTCACCACCACCCACACCGAGCCGTTCCACATCTCGAAGGCCGTCGCCACCCTGGACCACGTCAGCCGGGGCCGGGCCGGCGTGCACGTGCAGGTTTCCGGACAGCCCCACGAGGAACGGCACTTCGGCCGCCGCCCGGCGCCGCTCTCCACGGCGGAGCTGTACGAGGAGGCGGGCGACCACGTCGAGGTGGTCCGGCGGCTGTGGGACAGCTGGGAGGACGACGCGGAGATCCGCGACGTGGCCACCGGCCGGTTCGTGGACCGCGCCAAGCTGCACTACATCGACTTCGAGGGCCGCCACTTCAAGGTCCGGGGCCCCTCGATCACCCCGCGGCCCCCGCAGGGACAGCCCCTGGTGAGCGCGGTCGCGGCCCCCGGGGACGGCGAGGACGCCTACCGCCTCGTCGCCCGGTCCGCGGACGTCGGATACGTGCGCGCCGGCGGGACCGGGGAGGCCCGCGCGGCCGTCGAGGCGATCCGCCGGCTCCGGGTGGCGGCCGGGACGGGGACGGAGGCCCTGCACCTGTTCGGGGAGCTGACCGTGTTCCTGGACGCGGACGGCCCGGCGGCGGCCGCCCGCAAGGACCGGCTCGACGCGCTGGCGGGCCACCCGCGGGCGGAGGACTTCGAGGTCTTCACGGGAACCCCCGCCGGGCTGGCCGACCTGCTGGAGGAGCGGCGGGCGGCGGGCCTGTCCGGCTTCCGGCTGCACCCGGGGGTCATCGCGCACGACCTGCCCGCCGTGACCCGGGGGCTGGTGCCCGAGCTCCAGCGGCGCGGCCTCTTCCGCACCGCGTACGGGGCGGACACCCTGCGCGGGCTGCTCGGCCTGGACCGGCACCCGGCCGGCCGCTACGCCACGCCGCCCTCCGCGACCCCCGCCGCCTGACCCGGACGATCCGGAAGGACGAACCATGAGCACCAAGCCGCTCAAGCAGATCCACCTCGCGGCCCACTTCCCGGGCGTCAACAACACCACCGTGTGGAGCGACCCGGCGGCGGGCAGCCACATCGACTTCGACTCGTTCGTCCACTTCGCCCGGACCGCCGAGCGCGCCAAGTTCGACTTCCTGTTCCTCGCCGAGGGACTGCGCCTGCGCGAACAGGGCGGGGAGATATACGACTTGGACGTCGTGGGTCGTCCCGACACCTTCACGGTGCTCGCCGCCCTCGCGGCCGTCACCGAGCGGCTGGGCCTGACCGGAACCATCAACTCGACCTTCAACGAGCCCTACGAGGTGGCCCGCCAGTTCGCCTCCCTCGACCACCTCTCCGAGGGCCGCGCCGCCTGGAACGTGGTGACCTCGTGGGACGCCTTCACCGGGGAGAACTTCCGCCGCGGCGGCTTCCTGCCGCGCGAGGAACGCTACTCGCGGGCCCGGGAGTTCCTGTCCACCGCCATCGAGCTGTTCGACTCCTGGGACGGCTCCGAGATCGCCGCGGACCCCGCCACGGGCACCTTCCTGCGGGACGCCCGCGCCGGGGCCTTCGCCCACCGGGGCCGGCACTTCGAGATCGAGGGCCGGTTCAACGTGCCGCGCAGCCCGCAGGGCCGCCCGGTGATCTTCCAGGCCGGCGACTCCGACGAGGGCCGGGAGTTCGCGGCGTCCGGCGCCGACGCGATCTTCGGCCGGTACGGGACCCTGGACGAGGGCCGGGCGTTCTACGCCGACGTCAAGGGGCGCCTCCCCAAGTACGGCCGCACGCCCGACCAGTTGAAGATCCTGCCCGCGGCCACCTTCGTACTCGGCGACACCGATGCCGAGGCCCACGAGCACGCCCACGAGGTGCGCCGCCTCCAGGTCAGCGGACAGACCGCGATCAAGTACCTGGAACACGTGTGGAACCGGGACCTGTCCGGCTACGACCCCGACGGCCCGCTGCCCGACGTCGACCCCGAGGTGGGCGAGAACACCATCGCCCTGGGACGCGCGAGCGTACGGCAGTTCCGCGATCCGCGCGCCACCGCGCGTCAGTGGCGCGAGCTGGCCGAGGCGAAGAACCTGTCGATCCGCGAGCTGGTGATCGCCACCACCTCCCGCCAGACCTTCGTCGGCTCACCCGCCACGGTCGCCGAGTCCATCGACTCGCTGGTGCAGCAGGACGCGGCCGACGGCTTCATCCTGGTCCCGCACATCACCCCCGGCGGCCTCGACGTCTTCGCCGACACGGTCGTACCGCTGCTCCAGGAACGCGGGGTCTTCCGCTCGGAGTACGAGGGCAGCACCCTGCGCGACCACCTGGGCATCGCCGTGCCCGCCGCGGAGCGGGAAGCCGGGCGGGCGGCAGCCGCCTCGTGAAGTTCCTGGCCATCACCCTCATCACCGACTCCGCCGACCCGGAAACGGGGGCACCGATCCCGACGCGCGAACGGTTCCGCCAGGTCGTCTCCGCGGCACTGCTGGCGGAACGGCTCGGCTTCGACGGGTTCGCGGTCGGCGAGCGCCACGAGCGGCCGTTCCTGTCCTCTTCGCCGCCCGTGGTGCTCGCGCACATCGCCGCGCTGACCCGCGACATCCGCCTGTACACGGCGGTGACCACGCTCAGCCTGCTGGACCCGGTGCGGGCCTACGAGGACTACGCGACGCTCGACCACCTCAGCGACGGCCGCCTGGAGCTGATGATCGGCAAGGGGAACGGCTCCGCGCAGCGCGAGCTGTTCGACGTGAGCCCCGAGGACCAGTGGGAGCGCAACTCCGAGGGCTACGAGCTGTTCCGGCGGATCTGGCGGGAGGACAAGGTGAGCGCGCGGCCGCGGTTCCGGCCCGCGCTGGACGGCGCCGAGGTGCTGCCCCGGCCGTACCAGCGGAACCTTCGGGTCTGGCACGGCAGCGCCACGAGCCGGGACTCCGTCGACCTGGCGGCACGTCACGGCGATCCCCTGTTCTCGGCGAACGTCACCCACCCGATCGGTCCGTACGCCGAACTGATCCGGCACTACCGCGAGCGGTGGGTGCACTACGGGCACGATCCGGCGCACGCGGTCGTGGGCGCGGGCACGGCCGGCTTCCACACGGCGCCCACCTCGCAGGGGGCGGTCGCCGCCTACCGGCCGGCGTTCGCGCGGTACCTCGCCGCCCACCGGGCGCAGGGCGTGGAGCCGGTCTTCGCGACCCTGGAGGACTTCGTCGAGCGGAGTTCGGCCCTGATCGGCAGCCCGCAGCAGGTGATCGAGAAGGTGCACCGCTACCACGAGGAGTTCGGGCACACGGTGCTGCACCTCCAGGCGGAGCCGGGCGGGCTCACGGACCGTGAGCACCGGGCCTCCCTCGAACTGTTCCAGTCGCAGGTCGCGCCGGTGCTGCGCCGCTCGATCCCCGACCCGGTCTTCCCCGGCCCGGTCCCCGCCTCCCCCGCAGTCCCCTCCTCCCCCGACCTGTAAGGAGCACGGCCATGCCCGGCATCCCCCTCGGGGTCCTCGACCTCGTCCCGATCACCTCCGGTTCCACCGCCGCCGAGGCCCTGCACCGCAGCATCGACCTGGCCCGGCAGACGGAACGCTTCGGCTACTCCCGCTACTGGTTCGCCGAGCACCACCTCAACCCGGGCGTCGCCGGGACCTCACCCGCGGTCGTCCTCGCCCTGACCGCCTCGGCGACCACGAAGATCCGCATCGGCTCCGGGGCCGTCCAGCTGGGGCACCGCACCGCGCTGTCCACGGTGGAGGAGTTCGGCCTGATCGACGCGCTGCACCCGGGCCGCCTCGACCTGGGGCTGGGCCGTTCGGCCGGCCGGCCGCCGCAGCCCGCCCCGGACGCGCCGCCGCCCTTCGAGGGCCTGACCTCGAACGGCCTGCTGATACCGGCCCGCTTCTCCTTCGCGCACCTCCTCGGGCATCCGCGGGTGGCCCTCCACCAGCGGCTGCTGAACCTGCCGGGGGCCCGCCCGCAGGAGTACGCCGAGCAGGTGGCCGACGTACTGGCGCTGCTGCGCGGCGAGTACCGCTCCCCCGAGGGCGTGGAGGCGCACGCGGTGCCCGGTGAGGGGGCCGACGTACAGGTGTGGATCCTGGGCAGCAGCGGCGGGGTCAGCGCGGAGACCGCGGGCCGCAACGGGCTGCGCTTCGCGGCGAACTACCACGTCAGTCCGGCTTCGGTGCTGGAGGCGGCGGAGGGCTACCGGGCCGCGTTCAAGCCCTCGGACGAGCTGGACCGGCCGTACCTGACCGTGTCCGCCGACGTGGTGGTCGCTCCGGACGACGCGCAGGCACAGGAGCTGGCCGCCGGTTACGGACCCTGGGTGCGCAGCATCCGTACCGCCGAGGGCGCCATCCCCTATCCGACGCCCGACGAGGCCCGGCGGCTGCCGTGGACGGACGCCGACCGCGCGCTGGTCGCGGACCGGGTGGACACGCAGTTCGTGGGGTCGCCGCAGACCGTCGCCGACCACCTGGAGCGGCTCCAGGGGGCCACGGGCGCCGACGAGCTGCTGATCACCACGATCACGCACGGCCACGCGGACCGCGTCCGCTCCTACCGGCTGCTCGCCGAGGAGTGGGCCCGCCGCGGCTGACGCCCCCGCGGGGGCGGGCCGGCCGGGGCGCTACTTCCGGAGGGCTTCGACCGCCCGCCCCTCCAGGTCCAGGCAGCGGTCCACGTGCTCGGCGCAGGCGTCGAAGAGCGCGCGCCGCTCCTCGGCGCCGGCCTGCGGGTCGGCGGCGAGGGCGCGGCCGGCCAGCTCCGACCAGTGCCGAGCGGATTCCCGGAAGAGTTCCGCGGCCTCCGGGCGGCCGACGAGGTCCAGGAAGTCGGCGTAGAGCGGGCGGGTGGCGCCCGGCGCCGTCCACTCCTCCTCCAGGCAGGCGTACAGTCGCGCGGTGCCCTCGCGGAAGGCATCCGGGGAGCTGCCGAAGCGGTGCTCCCAGCCCGTCTTCGTGGTCCGGTCGCGCAGTTGCGCGGCGAACTTCTCCATGCCGGTGAAGCCGAAGTTGACGTCGAACTGGTTGCCCAGGACGGGCCCGGTGAGGTGGGTGACGGTGGAGGCGAGGGCCCCTTCGACGTCCGGCTCCCCCTCGGGCGGCCCGGTCGGCACGATCAGCTGGTGGCGGCCCTTGCGGTGGGCGGTCCAGGCGGCGCCGAACTCCTCGCGGTCGATCCGGTGCGGGGTCCGGGCGCCGTCCTCGATCAGCAGGTCGTCGCCGTCGTACCCGGCGATGACGACGGTGTAGGGGTCGGCGCCGGTCATCTCGGCGTCCGGGTCGGCCTCGTGCCAGGGCAGGGAGGAGCGGTCGACGACGCAGAAGGCGGGCTGTCCCTCGTCGAGGGCGGCGCGGACACGGCCCCAGCGGGGCTTCATGGCGCGGGTGGCGTCGTACGGGACTCCCAGGCGGCCGAGGGCGACCTGGACCCAGGGCTCGGGGTGGGCCTGGGCCACGATGGTCGGGAGGGGTGTCCGGCCCGCGTACTCGAAGACGAAGTACATGAAGCCGATGCCGCCGGCCAGTCCGGCGACCAGCTCCTCCGGGTGGGCGCTCCCCAGGGCGTGGCGGATGAGGGAGGCCTCGCGGTGGCGTCCGGTACCGAAGTCTTCATACACGAGCACAGTCATGCCGTCAGCCTAGTAGCGCTCCGACGGCCGTTCTGCCCACCCGCGTCGGATCGCCGGAATCGGGGGGCGGGACGGCCCGGCTCGGGGGAGCGGCTCAGGGGGCCGGCTCAGGACCGGCTCAGGGGCCGGCTCAGGGGCCGGTGAACGCCCGGCGGGCGTGCACGAGCAGCTCGCGGACCGCCGGGCCGTGCGCGTCGCGCCAGACCAGGGAGAGCAGCGCCGGTGTTTCGACGTCGTCGATGGTGCGGGCGGTGAGCCGGTCCCGATGGCTCGCGGCCATCGATTCGCTGAGGACGGCGACGCCCAGCCCCCGGACGGCGAGGGCCACGACGGCGTCGGCGGCACTGGCCTGGAGCGCGATCGCGGGCCGGAGGCCGCGTGCGGCGCAGGCGTGGTCGAACGCCGTGCGCAAACCGGTGCCGGGCGGCATGCAGACGACGGGGTGGGCGGTCACGTCGCGCAGGGTCACCCGGCGCCGTCCCGCCAGGGGGTGCCCGGCCGGAACGGCCACGGCGAGCCGTTCGCTCACGAGGGTCAGCGCCTCCAGGCCGTCGGGGTTGGCGTTCGCCGTCCCGACGAGGGCCAGGTCGACGGTACCGGCGCGGACGCCCTCGACGAGCCGGTCGGAGTGGTCCTCCAGCAGCGAGAGCTCCACACCGGGGTGCGCCCGGTGGAACGCGGCGAGGGCGTCGAACAGCGGTGTGACGGTGCAGCCGATGACCATCCCGACCGTGAGCCGCCCCCGGATCAGGTCGGTGACCTCCCCCACCGCCTGTCCCACCGCCCCGGCCGCGGCGAGCGCGGCGCGGGCGTGTTCGAGGGCCGCCTTTCCCGCGACGGTGAGGGTGGCGGTGCGCTCGGACCGGTCGAACAGCACGGCTCCCAGTTCGCGTTCCAGGCGGCGGATCTGGGCGCTGACCCCGGACTGGCTGATGTGGACCCGCTCGGCGGCCCGGGTGAAGTTCCGTTCCTCGGCGACCGCGACGAAGTACTCCAGCTGCCTCAGTTCCATGACCACAGATTCTAGCTTCCAGCACTTCCAGCTGTTGGACTTCTGGTCGGGCGCGGATCAGGCTGGGAGTCGACGGAACCCGACAGGAGAACAGGAGGAGGCGGCGATGACGCAGTACGAGAAGGCGATGCGGCCCGAGGACATCACCCGCTTGTTCGTCGAGCGGTCCAACGCCGGTGACGCGGCCGGGGTGGCGGCCCTGTACGAGGAGGACGCGGTGCTGGCCTATCCCCCCGGCGAACGGACGGTGGGCCGGGAAGCGATCCGCGCGCTGTGGGAGCGGGTGCTGGCCGGCCGTCCCGTCTTCGAGCAGGAGGCTCCGCTGCCGACGCTGGTCAGCGGAGACATCGCCCTGACCTCGACCCCGCCGAAGGACGGGTCCGGCGCCCGGGCCCAGGTCGTCCGGCGCCAGCCCGACGGAAGCTGGCTGCGGGTGCTCGACCAGCCCGAGTTCGTCCCGGCCGCCCCCTGACCGCCGGTGCCGTGTTTGCCGGGGCCCTGACGCGGCGGCCGGACGTGCCGCCAACTGCCCTTCCACGACGGGTGGTTCGGGGTGCGGCGATGGGAACTGCGCGGCGGACGATGCCGTCCCGGCCGCCACAAGGTGCTGACCCGCGCAAGCGGTACTAGCCTGAGTGGGGTGAGGGCCGCTCCCCCGGGGCACGCCCCCTGGCGGCCGGAGTCTCCGCTTCGACGGGGACCGAGGCTCTGTAGCGTGCCCGGCCCGGGGAACGTACGTCGCACGCGGACGCACCGCTGGGCAGACGTGCCGTACGTGAAGGCGGCAACGCATACGACCCGCGCCGCACCCTGTCTTGCGGCCGCGGCCATCCGCTCCTGCCCTGAAAAAGCTGGAGGAGGGTGGAAGGAAGGGTATTCCCATGCATGCACAGAGAGCGAAGCGCCTCCTCGCGGTCTCCGCTGCCGGTCTTCTGATGGCTGGCGGTGCCGCGATCGGCACCGCGGGCACGGCCTCGGCGGCAGCTCCGACGCACTCGGTCAGCTACCTCACCGGTGGCGGATGCGGCGGCGACTCGGACCATGACGGCGGCCGCTACCACAACAGCGGCTGGGACGACGATGACGACTACGGCTGGGGCGGCCACGGCGGCGGCCACGGCCACGGCGACTACTGACCCCAGCCCTCGACAGAGGCAGGATGCGCGGACCGGCAACGGCCCGCGCATCACTGCGTCCGCCTCCGCTCTCCCTGCCGGTCCCGCGCCCACCGATGTCCGGTGTCCGGTGTCCGGATGTCCGGATGTGACAGGAAACCGTCATTGCGGTCACGGGTGGGGGCCGTGAGGATGTGTTCATGCCCCTCACACACCGTGTCGTCATCGCGGTCTTCCCCGATGTCGACCTCCTCGACGTCACCGGTCCGGCCGAGGTCTTCGCGCTCGCCAACCGGGAGACTGCGGGCCGCGCCGGCTACCGGGTCCGGCTCGCCGGCCCCGCCGCCGGCGAGGTACGGACGTCGGCCGGTGTGCGGCTGCTCGCCGATCTGGCCTTCGGCGAGGTCCAGGGGCAGGTCGACACCCTGCTGGTACCCGGCGCGGTGGACATGACCGACGACGGGCCCCGGGCCCGGATCGACACCGGTGTCGTGGCGTGGGTGAAGGAAACCGCCCCGCACGCACGGCGGGTGGCCTCGGTGTGCGTGGGAGCACACCTGCTCGCGGCGGCCGGACTCCTCGACGGGCGGACGGCGACCACGCACTGGTCGACCGCCGCCCAGCTCGCCGCCGACCATCCGGCCGTCACCGTCGACCCGGATCCGATCTTCGTCCGCACCGACCGCGGCCGGCTGTGGACGGGTGCCGGGATCAGCGCCTGCCTGGACCTCGCGCTCGCGCTGGTCGCCGAGGACCTCGGTGAGGACGTCGCGCTGGCGGTGGCCCGGCAACTGGTCATGTACCTCAAACGGCAGGGCGGACAGAGCCAGTTCTCCGTGCCGCTCAGCCGGCCCGCGTCCTCCCGCCGGGACATCGACGAGCTGCGGCTGTGGATCGCCGACCACCTCGACGAGGACCTTTCCGCGCAGGCGTTGGCGGCGCGGATGTGCCTCAGCGAGCGGCACCTCGCCCGCGTCTTCAAACAGGAGACCGGCGCGAGTCCCGCCGCGTACGTCGAGGCCGCCCGCGTCGAGGTGGCCAGGCGGCTCCTGGAAACGACCGACAGTCCCGTCGACCACGTCGCGGCCTCGGCCGGACTCGGCTCGGCAGAGACCCTGCACCGGGCGTTCAAACGCCAGTTGGCCACCACCCCGGCCGCCTACCGGCGCCGCTTCCGCACCCAGACGGACGCCTGACCCGACCCACCCCTCCCACCCGCCACCACCGTGACACCCGTACGCGGGCACGGCGGACGGCTTTGCCATGCCCGAACCACCGTCAAACCCCCTGTGAAAGGCACTCCATGAGCACGAACCAGCCCTCGACGATCCAGCCCTCGACGATCCAGCCCTCGACGACCCTGCGCGACCTCTCCGGCCTGGACAACCAGCCGCCCAAGCTGAGCGATTCCATCCTGATCATGATCGACTTCCAGAACACCTACCGGACGGGCGTCATGGCGCTCGAAGGCGTCGAGGAAGCCGTCGCCGCCGGAGCCCGGCTGCTGGAGCGCGCCCGCGCCGCCGGCACGCCCGTCGTCCACGTCGTCAACGACGGCGGTGAGGACACCCCGTACGACATCCGCGCCCACATCGGCGCCATCAGCGACGAGGTGTCCCCGGCGGAAGGCGAGACGGTGGTCGTCAAGCAGGTTCCCAACGCCTTCCACGGCACCGAGCTGGAGCGGACCCTGACCGCTCTGGGCGCCGCGCCGGGCAGTGGCAGGGACCTCGTCATCGGTGGCTTCATGACGCACATGTGCGTCAACTACACCGCGCAGGGCGCCTTCAACCTCGGATACCGCCCCACCGTGGTAGCCGAGACCACCGCCACGCGCGCCCTCGCCGCCCCCGACGGGTCCGTCCTGTCCGCCACCGCGCTCCAGGCCGCCGCCCTCACCGCCGTGACCGACCTGTTCGGCACGGTCGTCGCCACGGTCGACGAGCTGCCGGTCTGACCTGCCTGACGCACCGCGCCCCGTCGCCGCTCGCCCCGGCGGCGGGGCCGCTCGCCGTTCCGTCCTCCGGCTGGGCGGCGACCGGGACCCGCCTGTGACGGCGGCGCGCCACCGGCGCTGCGGTGAGGGCGAGCGCCGCCCGCGGGTGGCATCCTGGGACGCGGCCGCTGCCGGTGCGGTACCGCTCGCACCCCGGGGAATGGCCCGGGGCGGGGCGGAGTTGACCCGGTACAGACCTTCCCTCCCGAAGGAGTATCCCGTGCCCCTGTCTCCCGCCGAACGCGAGGAGTTCCTCGCCGAAGCCCACATCGCCGCCCTCGCCGTCGACGCCGGCCCGGAAGGCGACCGTGCCCCGCTGACGGTCCCGATCTGGTACCAGTACTCCCCCGGCGGCGACGTCTGGATCATGACCGGCCGGGACTCCCGCAAGGCCGAGCTGATCGGGGCCGCGGGCCGGTTCACCCTGATGGTCGACCGGGTCGAACCGTCGATCCGCTACGTCTCGGTGGAGGGCCCGGTCGTGTCGACCGTACCGGCGACGCGCGAGAAGCTGGTGGAGATGTCCGCCCGGTACCTGCCCGCGGAGAAGGTGGAGGGCTACGTCGACTTCGCGTGGAAGGAGCACGGCGAGCAGGTCGTGATCCACATGCGTCCGCAGCGGTGGGTGAGCTCGGACCTCGGCCAGGTCTGAGCCGGGCGGCCCGGACTTCGACGGCACTAGCCGCCGTCGGTGGTGGCGGCGGCCTGGGGGCAGGTGACCTTGGCGAACTTCGAGGTCACGTTGTAGGTGTCGTTCGGCAGTCCCGTGAACTCGAAGAAGCCGTCCTTGATGGTCAAGGTGGTGCCCACGACGGCGCCCGCGGAGTTCTTCAGGGTGACCGTCTCCGCCTCCGGGAAGCCCCTGCCGGACACGCCGAACGTCTGGCCGGGTCCCTTGGTGACGGTGCACTTGATGGCGGCTTCCTCGTCCGACACCCATCGCGGGCAGGTCGCGGCGCGGCGTCTCGCGCCCTCGGCGCGGTACGTGTCGTTCGGGAGGCCGGTGACCTCGAAGAAGCCTCCTGTGATGGCCGTGGTCGTGCGCACCACCTGGCCCTTCGAGTTCTTGACGGTGACCTGGGTGCCGGGCCTGAAGCCGTTGCCCGAGACTCCGAAGGTGTTGTTGGGGCCTTCCGACAGCATGCAGGTGGCGCTGGGCACGGCCCTCTCCGTCGCCCCGGCCGTGGTGCCGGTGACGGCGGTCCAGCCGCCGATCGCGACGGCGGCCACGACCGCCGTCGGCAGGATCTTCTTCCTCATGGTCTTCCCCTCTTCCCTTCCCTCGGCCCGGCTCGTCGCCGGGCGTCCGCCTGGGTTCTGGGTGCGCGCGCCGAGTCACGCGATGCGAGAAGGACATCGCGGAGTGATGGAGGAGTGCCGTCCGGTTTCGCTTCGCGCGTGTCCGACGGCTCCGGCTCGTGGCGTGCGGTGGTCCGGCCAGCCGGCTGTCGGGTTCCGTCCCTGGTCAGGGGGCCGGCCGGTCGGTGGCGTCACGCTTCGCACCCACATCACGATGCTAGATCAGGTGCGGGACCCGCGCTCGGTGGTGCGGGCCGGGGCGTTCACCGCCGGCGCAGCCATCCGGGCCGCCGCCGGGAGGTGCGCGGCCGGCGCTCGGACGGCAGGGGCGGGGCGAGGGCGAGGGTCACGGTGATGTGGGCGCCTCCGCGCGGGCCGCGTGCGATGCGCAGGGAGCCGCCGGTGACGTCCGCGGCCCGCCGGGCGATGTCGAGACCGAGGCCGGAGGAGCCGCTGCTGCCGCCGCGGGAGAGGGCCTGGTCCGGACGCGGGATGCCCGGCCCGGAGTCCTCCACGACCAGTTCGACGGCCTGCGCGGTGCGCACGACACGGACGCCGAACGGGGTCCCGGGCGCGGTGTGGCGGAACACGTTGCCGATGAGCGCGTCGACCACGGCGGCGAGGTCGTCGTCGGAGAGGCCGACGGCCGTGGGTTCCTGGGTGAGTTCGAGGGAGCAGGGCCGCTTCTGCTGTTCCGCGAGGACCTCCCAGAACGCGGTCCGGCGGCGGACGACGTCGGCGGCCTCGCAGCGGGCGCCGTGGTCCGCGGCGTTCGTGTCCGGGGTGCCGAGCAGGCCCTGGCCCATGGGTCCGACCGCGAGCGGGGTGCGTGCCGCGGTGATGATGGCCTCCAGTTCCGCCTCCAGCTCGGCGACCGCGGCCTCGACCCTGGCCGACTCCGGAGTACCGGCCATGCGTTCCGAGGCCAGGTGCAGGGCGGTCAGCGGGGTGCGCAGCCGGTGCGACAGGTCGGCGACCAGTTCGCGTTCGACGGCGAGCAGCTCGGTCATCCGGTGGGCCATGGCGTTGAAGGCGACGCCCGCATCGCGCAGTTCCCTCGGTCCCACGGGGTCCACCCGGGTGTCGAGGTCGCCCTCGCCCAGTGCGCGGGAGGCCTGCGCGAGGTTCCTGGAGGACCTGACGACCTTCGCGCCGAGGCGGTCGGCGACCAGGACGGAGCCGGCGACCAGGCCCACTGCGAGCAGGGCCATGACGGCCCACGAGGCCTTGACCCCTCGGGTCAGCTCCTCCTCGGGGACGAAGTTCTCGATGACGGCGACCCGGTCTCCGGGGAGCACCACCGGCTGGAGGGAGATCCAGCCGCGGGGAATCTCCTGGGAGATGGACTCCCGCGCCTTTTGCGCCCGTTGGAGCAGCGCCCCGGGTGCCTGGGAGCTGCCCAGCGGCGGGGCGTCCGGCAGGTGGATCACCAGGTACTCGGTCGCGTCCAGGCCGGCGACGGACTCCCGCAGGGCGGCCGGGTCCGTGGTCAGCGTGAGGACGGGTGCGAGGGCCGCGGCACGTTGCTCGGCGGCGGTGACGCTCTGTTCCTTGACCAGGGACATGACGAGCGCGGCCAGCGGTATGAGGAAGGAGAGCGCGACCATGGAGGTCACGGCGAGGGCGACTCCGGCCAGTGAGCGTCTCAACGGGGTGCCACCAGTTTGATGCCGACGCCCCGGACGGTCAGCAGGTAGCGCGGGGCCGCGGCGCGTTCGCCGAGCTTGCGGCGCAGGGAGGACAGGTGCACGTCGACGGTCTGGTCGTCCACGTAGGGCTCGCGCCAGACCTCGGTCAGCAGCCTGCGTTTGGAGACGACCTGGCCGGTGTGGTGGGCGAGGAAGGCGAGGAGGTCGAACTCCCGGCGGGTGAGGTGGAGCTCCTGGCCGGCCAGGTGCGCGGTGCGCGCGACGGGGTCCACGGCGAGTTCCCCGACGGTGGTGGGGCGCAGCGGTTCGGTGGCCGGAGCCGGCAGGGAACCCGCGGGGGTGTGGGCGGGGGGAACCTGGGTGGTGCGCCGGAGGACGGCGGAGAGGCGTGCGATGAGCTGGCCGCCGGAGAACGGTTTGACCAGGTAGTCGTCGGCGCCCGCGTTGAGGAGCTTGATGATCTCCGTCTCGTCGTCGCGGGCGGTGGCCACGAGTACGGGCACGGAGGAGATGCCGCGGATCATGCGCAGGGCGTCCCCTCCGTCGAGGTCGGGCAGCCCGAGGTCGAGGACGACCGCGTCGACGGGTATCTGGGTGATCTCCCGGAGCGCGCCGAACCCGTCGCCCACGCTCCGTACGGCATACCCGTGTTCCGCGAGGACCTCGATGAGTGACTGGCGGATGCTGGGGTCGTCTTCGACGACGAGGACGCTGGGCATGGGGACACCCTAGGCCGTCTCCGGAACCACCCGGTCCGCGCGGTCCCGGAGCAGCTCCGTCCACGGGGCGGGCCGTCTCCTTTGGTGAGTCCGCGGCGGCGGAGGGGGGAGGGCTTCACCGGTGGCCGGCCCGCGTCACCGGTCGGACAATGGGGGTGCGCTCGGTCGAGGGCTTGCGGCCATGCCCGGGTGCCCCCCACTCGTTTCCGCGATTCCCCCTTCAGCCCGGGCACGATCGGCCGCCTCTTGCGTTCGGCCCGGCAGCTCGGCACAGCTCTGCACGGAGGTGTTTGCGATGACGGAACCCAGCGAGCAGCCGGCCCCGACGGGGCCCCCTACGGAAGCTCAACGCGAAGCGTTCAAGCAGAACGAGTCCGACTTCGCCGAGTTGGAGAATCACAGCCGTTCGGTACGCGAGGCTGCCGCGGCCCGCCTGCGTGAAGCGGACTACGACCCTGGCGGTCCTCTGTACTGCTACATCTGCACGTGCAGCCAGTTCCTTTCACCTGACGACGACGGCGGTCTAGACGCCCGGTGTCAGCGGGAGTTCTGTCAGCACACGGCGATGCAGCACGCCTGAGCAACCACCGGATCCGTGAGGCGTCGTCGCCGAAGGCACTACGGGGTGCCGAGCCTGAGTTCGGCGCCGGTGACGCGCAGGGGTACGGGGTGGTCGCTGACCGGGATGGTGCAGCCCTCCTGGGTGCTGCAGCTCGCGTAGCCGAACAGAACGGTCGCGTCCCCGTCGCCGTCGGCGCGGACGGGGAGGGTGACGGTGACCGGGCCGTCCGGATAGACGGGCACGGGCGCGCCGACGCCGGGCAGGGTGATCGACCGTACTTCCGCGGCGGCCTCCGCTTTCCCCTCCGCCGTCAGGGCGCCGGTGACGGCCATCGTGGTGGGCCTGCCCACGCCCTCGATTCCGGTGAGCGGCAGGTCCGTGCTGTAGAGGTGGAATCCCTGTTCCGGGGTGAGGACGGCGGTCAGGGTGCCCTTCGGGGCGTGCCAGTCGGACACCGTGAGGGTGACGGTGACCCCGTTGGCGGTGAAGCGCGCCGTGGCCGGGGCGGCGCCGCTGCCGGCGGGCTGTGCGCCGGCGCAGGCGGTGAGCGCGGCCAGCGGGAGGAGGGCCGCCGCGATGCGGGCCCTCCGGGAGGGCACCCGTCTCATGACGCCCACTTGCGCAGGAAGGCGTTGAGGCCCTCCGAGGTCAGGGAGGGGTTGCCCGTGGCGTGGGTGTCGGTGCGCACCGTGCCGGACGGCGTGACGACGACCAGGACGGGCATCTTGTAACTTCCGCCCCCCGGGCTGTACTTGCGCAGGAGCGCGGAGTTCGCGGAGCTGTTGCCACCGATGTCGATCTTGACCATGTGGTAGGAGTCGCCGAGGAGCGCGGCGGTCTGGGGCTGGGCGAACACCTGGTCGGCGGCCTTGCAGTTGCCGCACCAGTTGGCGCCGAAGTCGAGGAGCACCATCCTCCCGTCGGCCTTGGCCGCGCGCAGCGCCGCGTCGATCTGCCGCTGCCCGTCGGCCGAACTGTCGTAGCCGGGGCCGGGTACCCGTGCGGGCGCCGGGGCGGCCGTCGTACGGGACGGCTGGGCGGCCGAGCGGGTGGGGGCGGGCGATCCGGTCCGGGCGCGCGAGGGGGCGGACGGCGAAGGGCTCGCGGACCTGGAGGGCGAGGGGGAAGCCGTCGCGCTCGGGGACGCCACCGCCGGCTCCGACTCGGACGGTGCCGCGGAGGAAGGGCTCCCGGAGGCCGGGGCCGGCGGGGCGGTTCCGGCCGCGGACGCCGCGGCGGCGCCGACCGACGGGGAGGAAGGACCGCACGCGGCGGTCAGGCCCGCCGCGACCACGGCCGCGGCGACCAGTGGCAGTCGCACGCGGCGGCGGGCCGGGGAGCCCTGTGGGGCGCGGGGGACGGATCGGAGCGGGCGGGAACTCATGGCGAAGACACCCCAAGGCACGGTTCGGACTGCGGGAAGGGCGACGGGCGGCGGCGCCCGCCGGCGCGGTGGAGCCGCCGGGCCCGGGCGCCGAGGGCCGCTCGGCTGACGCGAGCGTAGGGCCGTTCGGGGCCGCGCGGACCGGGTGGACCCGATCTTGAGGTTGCCCTAAGGAAGAGCTCAGCTTCCGCTTCGGCGGAACCCGGTCCATGTGCCTGCGTAGGGCGGTGAATCGGCTGGAAGGGGGCAAGTGGGGCAGGGTGGTGCGGATCGGTCGCCGCGGACCTCCTCCCGCCCCGGTTCTCCGACGGATCCCTTCCCGGTTCCCGGTGGGCGTGCGCTCAGTACGAGGTCTCGCGGATGCTCGCCTTCGCCACGGGGCTGATCGTCGCCGTGATGACCGAGCGGTGGTCCGCGCCGGTGAAGGTGACCGTCAGGGTGTCGTCCGCGGTCTGTGACGTGGTGGCCTTGAACCCCCGGCCGGGAATCGCCGAGATCAGGCAGACGCCGCGGCTCCCGTACCGCACCGTGGCCTTCCCGCCCTGCGAGGGGACGGTGTGCAGGCCCGGTCCGCCTTCCTGGCAGTCCACCTCGGGTTTGGGCGCGGTCGTCCGGGGAGCCGCCGACGGGGCCTTCGCGGGGGGCGTCGGGGAGGGTGACGGCCGCTCCGTCGGGGTGGGCGAGCCGCTCGGGGACGGGGACGGGGACGCGGAGGGGGACGGCGTACCGGAGGGCGCGGCCGTCACCGCCTCCCAGGCCGGCGGGGATTCGAACACCATGGGGGCGGAGCGGGCGACCGGGGGCGTGTGCCGGGTCGAGCCGACCACGAACTGGACCGTGGCGAGCACGGCGGTCACGCTGGTGGCCGTGCACGACAGCCATATGAACAGGTAGCGCGGAATTCGGGGCACGGCCCCATAGTGACCGACGGACCGGGCGGCCCGTCACCGCCTCCCCCCGGACGAATCCGGACGAGGCGGGACGGAGTCGGGCGGAGCCGGACGGGCGCCGAACGCCGACGTCCTCCGGACCCGCGGACGGGTCGGAGGACGTCTGCCGCTCGGCGGCCGGTGGGGGGTGGGGTACGGCGGCCGCCGGCACGTTCCTACTTCGGCGCGCCGAAGTTCTGCGTCCACCAGGGGCCGCCGTCGCCCTTGTGGACGCCGATGCCTATCTCCTTGAACGCGCAGTTGAGGATGTTGGCGCGGTGGCCGGAGCTGTTCATCCACGCCTTCATGACCGCGTCGGCGTCCGACTGGCCGCGGGCTATGTTCTCGCCCAGGCGGGACCACGCGTATCCGGCGGCCTCCACACGGCTCGTCATGGTGGACCCGTCGGGGCCGGTGTGGGACATGACGCCGCTGCGGGCCATGGTGTCGCTGTACGCCCGCGCCGCGGCCGTCAGCTTGGCGTTGGCGGTGACGGGGCCGCATCCGGCGGCGGACCGCTCCTTGTTGACCAGGGCGAGGACCGCGGACTCGGTGTCGCTCGGGGCGCCGCCGGAAGACCCGCCGGAGGAGCCGGAACCACCGCCCGAGGAGCCGCCGGACGTCGGAGCCGTCGTACGCGCCGGCTTGCGGGTCGGGGTCGCCGCCGGCTTGGCGGGGGCGTCCTCCGCCTCCACGGGCTTCTCGGGGGCGGCGGATCCGGGGGACCCGGCCCCGGCCTCGGGGGAAGCCGGGAGCGGCGAGCCCGAGGCGGCCGCGGCCTCGGCGGAGACCGAGGGGGCGGGGGATGCCGGGGTGGAGGTGGGGGTCGCCGTCACCTCGGCGCCGCCGGGGAGCTCGCTCGGGTCCGCCTTCGCGGCCTTCGGCTGGGTGGCGCCGTCGGCCCGGTCCACGCGCGCACCGCCGTCGGAGTCGGCCACGGCGACCCCGACCGCGACCGCCGCGGCCGCCGACGCCGCGGTGACGGACAGCACGATGCGGGTGCGGACCGTCTTCTTCCGGCGGGCGTCGACGCGGGACGGCGTTGCGGGAGTTCGGCTGCGGCTCATGCCTGTAGCACCTCACAGAGAGAGGGGAGGAGGGGTGCGACCGAGACTAGGCCGGTGATCAGCCAAAAGAGCCCCGTGGAAGGGTCCTTCAGCTTCCCTTAAGGAACCCCGCAGGGTCAGTTCATGAACAAGTCGGGGCAAACGCCCCGCACATGACGGGGAGGACGAAAGAAGCGGAAGTTCACCTTCGGCGGTGTGGCGGCCCTTTCGCCCGGGAAGGGGTGGTCCGGGCGGAGCCACGACGGCGTCGCCGTCCCGGAAAGGGGGCACACGTGCCGGGTTCGGAGGACATGCGCGAGGAGTCGGCGCCCGCGGGCGAGGGCTGCCAGGGGGAAGACGGAAACGCGAACGACGGGCTGTTCGGGATCGAGGTCCACCACACGACCCGGGAGACCATCGGGGAGGGGGTGCACACCGTCCGCGACTCCTACGGGGGCGAGGTCGACGTCGACTACCCGGACGGCTGGGACGACGGCCCCACCACCGGCGGGGAGTGCACCGCGGACGACCCGACGGGCGACGACTCCCGCTTCACCGCCCGCGGGGAGGTGTACACCGAGGAGAGCCGGACCGTCGACGGCGGGACGGTGACCGACACCACCGCCTTCGGCACCGAGGGTTCCTGGCAGTAGACGGCCCCGGCCGGGGCGGGCACGACGCCCGCCCCGGCCACCACCGTTCAGCCGGCCGGCCTCACCTTGCCCGGGCCCAGGAGCTTCCGCTGGGCGGCGAGGTCCTCGCGGGCCCCGTCCAGCCGGTCCAGGTGCCGGCGCAGGGCCGAGGTCAGCGACGCCGGCCGTTCGGCCGCCATGTCGCCGAGGCTGCCGATCCTCTTGACGAGGTCGTCGCGGGCCGCCGCCACCAGGCTCCTGCGCCGTGCGAGCCAGCCTTCCGCCGGCGCTTCCGAGGTACCGAGGAGCAGGGACGATATCCTCCCCCTCGATTTGCGGATCTCCCTCAGCGAGTATCCGCGGTGACCGCCTCCGAGATAGTGGTAGGGCACGTACCAGACGGCCCCCAACAAGCCGACGAGGCCGTCGTCTTCCACCTCGCGTTCGAACGCGTCGCCCGCGCTCTCGTAGTGGTAACTGCCCACCTGCACGGCCCCGACGGAGGCGGCGCGGCCCGTGCTGCGGTACAGCTCCGTCGGTATCAGGGCGTCGAACCGTGCTTCACGTTCCCGGGCGTACTCGTCCAGGTCCGCCGCGAGGCGGCTCAGACCGGGTTTCGCCGCGGCGCTGATGCGCGTGCGGGACTCGTCCAGGGCCGCCCGGACCTCCGTGTTGATCGCGTTGGCCTCCGATTTGGTGATCATGACCGGTCCCATGATGCGGCTCTTGTGGGTTTCCAGGAGCGTGTCCAGCCGCCGCGCTTCGGCGAGGAACACCTGCTCCACGCCCAGCCAGTCCGCCTTGCGGGTGGCGCCTTCGATGGTGGCCAGGACGTCGCCCCCCGGGCTGGGGACGAACGGGGCGAGCCGGTACCGGTATCCGACCCCCGCCAGCACCTCGTCGCGGTGCCGGCGGATCTCTTCGCGGCCGATCCGGCCTGCCAGTACGTCGTTGGTACGTGCCCTGCGGCGGTCCAGGGCCGCGCCCAGGACCGGGAACGCGTACTGGGCGGTGTGGGCCACGGTGTCCCCCACGTCGCGGCGTATCCGTTCCAGGAGCCGTGTGCGCAGGGACTCCAGGGCCGCCTCGTCCGGCGCCAGCAGGTTCAGGCAGTGCAGGGACGCCTGCGCGAGGCCGAGGGAGCCGTCCTCGTCGTGCGGCAGCAGCAGCTCCGCCACGCTGCGCCGCCGCATGGCGAGGTGGTCGCCGAGGCGCTCGGGGGTGAGCGGGCGGGGGTCGATCTCGTTGAAGACGACGGCGGCGACCCTGGCCGGGCGGGGACCGTCGCGCAGCTCGCGCACGATGTCGACGAGGCCCTTGAGGCTGGCGCGGCCCAGGGACACCAGGACGACGCTGAAGGCGTGCCCGTCCAGGTCGCGTTCGGTCTGCGCGGCCACGTGGCCGGAGACGCCCGCGATGCCGGGCAGGTCCACCAGGCGCAGCCCGTTGCGCAGCAGTGCTGCGGGGAGTTCGATCTCGCCCCGCAGGACCTCCCGTTCGTTGTCGGGGTTGTGCGCCTGGAGCATCCACTGCTCGAAAGCAGTCCGGTCCGTGACCCGTTGCCCGGTGCCCGGCCGCCCCGGGTCCGCCCCTTCGGTGCGGCGCAGGACGCGGTAGCGCGGGTCGTGGGCGGGCCCGTACAGGACGTGCACGGGGGCGACGGTCCCGGGCAGCCCGGCGGAGACCGGGGTCACCTCGGCGCCCACCAGGGCGTTGACGAGGGTGGACTTGCCGGCCGCCTCGGGCCCGACGACGGCCAGGTGGGAGCGTTCGCAGGCGTCGCGCAGGGCGGCGAGGGCTTCGGTGACGGCCGGTTCGGGTTGCGGCAGGAGGGCGTGGTGGCGGTCGAGGGCGTCGGGGAGTCCGGTGAGGTCGAGGGTGTCATCGGGCATCGAGCACCTCCCGTACGGCGGCGGGGAGGGGGGCCGGGCCGTCCGGGCCGGTGGCGGCGTCCAGGGTGGCGACGGCCCCGCGAAGGGCTTCGGTGTAGAGCGGGTCGGCTTCGCGCAGGTGGTCGGCGATCTCCTCACCGGGCGGGTACGGCGGCCCGGTGAGGGCGTAGTCGGGGTGGGCCAGGGCCGCGAGGGACCGTTCCAGTGCCGCCTCCGCTTCGGCGGTGCGTCCGCGTACGGCCTCACGGCGGGCGACGGTCAGCAAGTGGTGGGCCGGGTCGGCGACCTGCCCGAGGGGGACGCCGAGGTCGGCGGGCCAGTCGGTGAGGGCGTCGGGTCCGAGCAGGGCGACCGCGGCGTCGAAGCGCTGGCGGTAGCGGACGGCGACGGCGAGCCAGTAGGTGTCGACGGCGGCGGTGACCACCGCGGTGACGGCGCGGGCCGCGACCTCGACCTCCAGCCGGCCGCCGCTCTCCTCGTCGTCGGGGACCGCCAGGGCGAGGGCCGGCGGGGCGGCGGCGTTGAGGCGGGCGACCTCCTTGTCCGTCCACCGTTGGCGCGGTGCGCGGCGGTGGCGGTGGACGGTGCGCAGGGGGTCGGCCGGGGGGCCGTCCGTGGCGGCGCGCAGGTGGCAGCCGCCGAGGGCGAGGTCGAGGGTGTCGCGGAAGAGGGAGACCTGGACGACGAGGGTGGGCAGGCCGTAGAGGTCGTTCCAGTAGAGCCCCGCGTGGGGCCAGGAGATGGCGCCGTCGACTTCCTGGAACTCGACCAGGCCGTCGGCGCCGAGGGTGCGGCGCAGGGCCGAGACGAGCGTGGTCCGCAGTCCGGACCAGTGTGCCGCGGTGGGGCCGTGGAACTTGGGGAGCAGGAGGACGGGGGGAAGGTCGGAGAGGTCCGGGGCGAGCAGCCGCAGGCTGTCGCGGAGGTGTCCGGGGCCCTCGGGGACCGGGTAGGTGTCGAAGAGGGTCTTGTGGCCGAGGGCTTCGAGCGATTCCCGTTTGCGGAGTTCGGAGTCGAGGTGTCTGAGTTCGAACTGGCGCTGGTGGCGGATGGCCTCCAGCTGGAGGTCCCGGCCGAAGCGGGTGGTGGCCTGGGCGCGTTCGAAGTCGTGCCGGTCGGCGCGGGCGCGGTCTGCGGCGGCTATCTGGCGGTGGGTGTTGACGAGCGAGGCGGCGGCCTGGGCTGCCGATCCGATCCCCAGGCTGAAGGCCGTGTCGGACAAGTGTTCCTCCTGACGGAGTGTGCGGCACTCGCCGGTGTGCGGCGGTACGGGCTTGTACCTATCCGCACGGGCAGGCCACAAACTCGGGGAAATCCCTGAGGCCGTGCCGTCGAGGTCCCGTCCGCCCGGCGGGGTCCGTTCACCCTTCGGCCTTAGCCTTCAGGCGGTGGAGCCAGGTGTCGAGGGAGGCATCGAGCGCCTGCTGGGCCGCGGGGGCGTCGGCGTCCACGGGTGCCCCGGCCCAGGACTCCTCGGTGTGGACGTGGACTCCGTCCGCGCGCGGGGTGAAGGTCCACACGTGGACGGCCGTGATGCCCTGGGCGGGGCCGCCCCACACGATGCGGCGTTGCGGGACGACCTCCCGGACGGTGGAGTCGATTCCGCTGAGGCCGTGGACGGACCAGCTGAACACCGAGCCGGTCCGCAGGGGGCCCGGCGTCCGCTTGGTCGCCTCCGTCACTTCGGGCTGCCAGGACGGCCAGCCTTCGACATCGGTCTGGATCTTCCAGATCTTGTGGAGGGGGGCGTGGATGACGATGTCGTCACGGGTGATGACGGGAGCGTCGCGGTCGATCTCCACCGGGTGGTGGGGGCTGCCGCAGACGGCGACGGCGAGTGCGGCGGGCAGGGCGGCGGCCTTGGCGAGGAAGGTGGTCAGCACGGCGGGTTCTCCTGGATCGGCGGAAGCGAGCGGGGGTACGGGAGTACGGAGCGGGGGCGTGCGTCGTCAGGGGACGAGGACGACCTTGCCGGCGACGCTGCCCGACTCGGCCAGGCGCATCGCCTCGGCGGCGCGGGCGAGGGGGATCTCGGCGGCCACCTTCGCGGTGATGTCGCCGCGCTGGAGGGCGGCGAAGACCTGGGTGAGGTCGGAGCGCAGGCGGGTCCGGAAACGGTTCTTGGCGTAGGCGCGGCCGGCCCACACGTTGAAGAAGTAGGCGCTGCGGCCGTTGGGCAGCAGGTTCCACAGCCACACCCGGCCCAGGAGCCGCAGTACGGGCCAGGCGCCGGAGCCCTCGTCGTCACGGGTGGCGGCGCTGCCGTAGGAGACGAGCGTGCCGCCGGGGGCCAGGAGCCGCCAGGAGCCGAGGATCCCGTCACCGCCGACGTGGTCGAAGACGGCGTCCACTCCGCCGGGTGCGAGCTCCCGTACGCGGGCGGGAACGTCGCCCGTGCGGTAGTCGACCGGGGCCACCCCGAGCGCGCGCAGCGCGTCGTGGTGGCGGGGGGACGCGGTGCCGATCACGCGGGCGCCGGCGGCGAGCGCCAGCTGGACCAGGACCGAGCCGACCCCGCCGTTGGCTCCGTGGACGAGGACGGTGCCGCCGGGGCGGACCCCGGCCTTGCGGTGGAGCATCTGCCAGGCGGTGATGCCGTTGACGACCGCGGTTTCGGCGTCCGCCGCCGAGACGCCCTCGGGGACCTCCACCACGTCGGCCGCGTCGACGACGACGTGGCTCGCCCAGCCCCCGGTCTTCGTCATGGCGGCCACCCGCTTGCCGAGCAGGCCGGTTCCGGCGCCCTCTCCGGCGGCCAGCACGGTGCCGACCAGGTCGTAGCCGGGGACGAAGGGGAAGGCGGGCTGGTCGTAGTACCGGCCGCGGCGCATCTGCTGCTCGGCGAAGGACACGCCCGTGGCCTCCATGCCGATCAGCAGCTGTCCGGCCGCCGGCACGGGCACCGGTCCGCGGTGCAGCTCCAGCCCTTCCGGCTCGACCTTGCCCGGGAGAACGATCTCGACGCGCTCGACGGTGTTCATGCAGACCTCCGCTTGTTTCGATGTCTCGTGTTCGTTAGAACCTGTAACCAGAGTGAAGGGCAATCGCGGCACTGTCAAGCGAGTAGCTCGATCGATCGCGATGAGGCATGCCGTTGGTGATAGCTTCTAACCAACGGCTGCCAACCGGCCGAGACCAGTGAGAGACGAGACCAGTGAGAGAGGTGACCGCCATGACCGGGAGCGCGACGACCCCCCGCGAGCGCTACCGCAGGCAGGTGCGGGCCGAGGTGAAGGAGAAGGCCTGGCAGCAGATCGCCGGCTCCGGCGCCTCCGCCCTGTCCCTGAACGCCATCGCCAAGCAGATGGGCATGAGCGGGCCCGCGCTCTACCGGTACTTCGCCAACCGCGACGAGCTGATCACGGAGCTCGTCACGGACGCCTACCGCAGCCTCGCCGACGCCTTCGCCGCGGTCGCCGCCGACGGGCCCGGCCCCCAGCACCTCGCCGGGCTGGCGCGGACACTGCGCCGCTGGGCACTGGAGGACCCGCACCGCTACTTCCTCGTCTACGGGACCCCGGTCCCCGGCTACCACGCACCGCAGGACGTGACCGCGATCGCCTCGGAGATGATGTCCGTCCTGCTCGACGCGTGCGTCGCGGCCACCGCGGCCACTCCAGCCCCCTCGGCCGACGGGTCCGGGCCGCAGGCCCTGGAGGAGCACCTGACGGACCACCGGGAGTGGGCCGCCGGCCACCCCGACGCACCGCCGCGGGCCCTGCGCACGGCCCTGTCCTTCTGGACCCGCCTGCACGGCGTGCTCTCCCTGGAGCTGGCGGGCCACTTCACGGGCATGGGGCTGGACCCCGCCCGGCTGTTCGCGGCGGAGGTGGACGCCCTGACGGGCCCGGCGTGACGTCCGTGCCTACAATGACCAAATGATCTTCATTGTGGTGAAATTCTCCGTCAAACCCGCCTACGTCGACCGCTGGCCCGAGCTGGTCGCGGACTTCACGCACGCGACCCGCGCCGAACCCGGCAACCTGTGGTTCGAGTGGTCCCGCAGCCTGGAGGAGCCCGACACCTACGTCCTGGTCGAGGCCTTCCAGGACGACGCGGCGGAGGCACACGTCACGTCCGAGCACTTCCGTGCCGCCCTGGAGACGATGCGCCCCCTGGTCACCCGTACGCCCTCCATCGTCAGCACCACCATCGAGGGCGCCGACGGCTGGAGCCGGATGGGCGAGCTCCAGGTCGACTGAGCGTGTAGGGCCGGGACCTCTGGGCACACGAGCGCTGGGAGCGGATCGGATCCGTCCCGCAAGTGCACGGAAACGGGCGCGGCCGCACCTCGGGCGGCGCCCTGCAACCGGAGGAGTTGTTGTTCGCGTGACTGAGAACATGTGGAACTACCGGTCGACTTCGGGCCATCTGACGGGCGCCGACCTGACCGGCTACAAGGTCGAGGCCACGGACGGAAGCATCGGCAAGGTCGACAAGCACAACGACGAGGCCGGTGACGCCTACCTGGTCGTCGACACCGGTGTGTGGATCTTCGGCAAGGAAGTGCTGCTCCCCGCGAGCACGGTCATCAGCATCAGCGCGGACGAGCAGAAGATCTACGTGGACCGGACGCGGGCACAGGTCAAGGACGCCCCCGAGTTCCACCGGGACAAGCACCTGGCCGACCCGCAGTACCGCGAGGAGATCGGCATCTACTACGGCATCGGCGGCCCGTTCGGCCGCCCCCTGTAGGCGCCCGGCACACAGGTCCGGAGCGGGCCCCGACTCGTCGAGTCGGGGCCCGCTCGCATGTCAGGCACAGGGCGTCAGGCACGGGGAAACCCGGCGCACGGGACACGGAAAACGGGGAGGGGTGTGTGCCCCGGGCCGGGCCCGGCAGCCAGGAGGCCGCTACCGCTCACCGGCCGCCACTCCCAGAGTGACACAACCCGGGCATACCGGTCATTCGGGGTCGATCGAAGGCGCGTCATCGCAGGTCGAGGCGCATCAGGACCCGGGGATGCCCGGCCAGCACCGAGGTGGTGTCGGCGGCACGGACGAACCCCGCGCGTTCGAAGTTCTTCCGGATCCCGGCGTACGCCATCGTCATGTCGACGCGGGCGTCTCCGTTGTCGAGGGGGTAGGCCTCGATCGCCGGTGCCCCGTGGGCCCGGGCGAATTCGACCGCGCCGGCGATGAGGGCGTGCGAGATCCCCTGCTTGCGGTGGCCGGGGCGGACCCGGACGCACCACAGGGACCAGACCGGCAGGTCGTCGACGTACGGGATCCTGCGGCTGCGCGCGAAGGAGGTGTCCGCGCGCGGTGCGACCGCGGCCCAGCCGACCGGCTCGTCACCGTCGTAGGCGAGCACCCCGGGCGGGGGCTCCGCCCGGCACAGCGCGGCGACGTGGTCACCGCGGGCCGGCCCGCGCAGCTCGTTGTTGAGCTTGGAGGGGATCCGGTAGCTGAGGCACCAGCAGACGTTGGCGGCCGGTGATTTCGGCCCGAGCAGCGTACGGACGTCCCCGAAGACCGCGGCCGGACGAACCTCGATGGTCATGGCACCACCCTCGCACGGCGCGCGCGGGGCCGTCACGCGTCGCGGAACGGGCGGACGGGCGGACGGGCGGCCCGGGCGAACCGGTCACGAATCGAGAAGCCCCCTTCGGCCCGCCACGGCTAACGTAACCGTCATGGACACCGGCGGAGCCGCTCGCTCGCACCGGGCGACGCCGACGGAGACCGCCCGGGCGGCCCGCACGAATCAGCAGGGAGACACCACGATGAGCAAGGCCAAGAGGGCGGACGCCACGTCGTCCGCGTCGCACGTCGCCGACGTCCACGATCTGATCCGCGTGCACGGCGCACGGGTGAACAACCTCAAGGACGTCAGCGTCGAGCTCCCCAAGCGCCGCCTCACGGTGTTCACCGGCGTCTCCGGCTCGGGCAAGAGCTCGCTGGTGTTCGGCACGATCGCCGCCGAGTCCCAGCGGCTGATCAACGAGACGTACAGCGCGTTCGTGCAGGGGTTCATGCCGACGCTGGCACGGCCCGAGGTCGACGTGCTCGAGGGCCTGACCACCGCGATCATCGTCGACCAGCAGCGGATGGGGGCCGACCCCCGCTCCACGGTGGGCACCGCCACCGACGCGAACGCGATGCTGCGCATCCTCTTCAGCCGGCTCGGGCGCCCGCACATCGGCTCCCCCAACGCCTACTCCTTCAACGTCCCCTCGGTCCGGGCGAGCGGGGCGATCACGGTGGAGCGGGGAGCCGGCAGCAAGACCGTGAAGAAGACCTTCACCCGGACCGGCGGCATGTGTCCGCGCTGCGAGGGCCGCGGCGCGGTCTCCGACATCGACCTCACCCAGCTGTACGACGACTCGAAGTCGATCTCCGAGGGCGCCTTCACCATTCCCGGCTGGAAGTCGGACAGCTGGTGGACGGTCCGGCTGTACGCGGAATCGGGCTTCCTCGACCCGGACAAGCCGATCCGGAAGTTCACGAAGAAGGAGATGCAGGACTTCCTCTACCGGGAGCCGACCAAGGTGAAGGTCGAGGGCGTGAACCTCACCTACGAGGGACTGATCCCGAAGATCCAGAAGTCGTTCCTGTCCAAGGACCGCGAGGCGATGCAGCCGCACATCCGGGCGTTCGTGGACCGGGCGGTCACCTTCACCGCCTGCCCCGAATGCGGGGGCACCCGGCTCAGCGAAGCGGCCCGGTCCTCGAAGATCAAGAAGATCAACATCGCCGAGGCCTGCGCCATGCAGATCAGCGACCTCGCCGCCTGGGTCCGCGGCCTCGACGAGCCGTCGGTGGCGCCCCTGCTCACGACGCTGCGGCAGACCCTGGACTCGTTCGTGGAGATCGGGCTGGGCTACCTCTCGCTCGACCGGGCGTCGGGCACGCTGTCGGGCGGCGAGGCGCAGCGCGTCAAGATGATCCGCCACCTCGGTTCCTCCCTCACCGACACCACCTACGTCTTCGACGAGCCCACCACCGGGCTGCACCCGCATGACATCCAGCGGATGAACGGGCTGCTGCTGCGGCTGCGGGACAAGGGCAACACGGTGCTCGTCGTGGAGCACAAGCCGGAGACGATCGCGATCGCGGACCACGTCGTCGACCTCGGCCCCGGGGCCGGCAGCGGGGGCGGCACCGTCTGCTTCGAGGGCACCGTCGAGGGGCTGCGGTCCGGTGGCACCATCACGGGCCGCCACTTCGACGACCGGGCCTCCCTCAAGGAGACGGTGCGCAAGCCCACCGGCGCGCTGGAGATCCGGGGCGCCGCCACGCACAACCTGCGCGACGTCGACGTCGACATCCCCCTCGGGGTCCTCGTCGTCGTCACCGGAGTCGCCGGTTCCGGCAAGAGCTCGCTCGTGCACGGATCACTGTCCCGGCAGTCCGGCGGCGCCGGCGAGGGGATCGTGTCGATCGACCAGGGTGCGATCCGCGGCTCGCGCCGGAGCAACCCGGCGACGTACACGGGGCTGCTCGATCCGATCCGCAAGGCGTTCGCGAAGGTCAACGGCGTGAAGCCGGCGCTCTTCAGCGCGAACTCCGAGGGCGCCTGCCCGAACTGCAACGGAGCCGGGGTCATCTACACCGACCTGGCGATGATGGCCGGCGTGGCGACCACGTGCGAGGAGTGCGAGGGCAAGCGGTTCGAGGCGTCGGTGCTGGAGTACCGGCTCGGCGGCCGGGACATCAGCGAGGTGCTGGCGATGTCGGTGTCCGAGGCGGTGGAGTTCTTCGGCGACGGCGAGGCCCGCACGCCGGCGGCGCACAAGATCCTGGAGCGGCTCGCGGACGTCGGGCTCGGCTACCTCAGCCTCGGGCAGCCGCTCACGACGCTGTCCGGCGGCGAGCGGCAGCGGCTCAAGCTGGCCACCCACATGGCGGAGAAGGGCGGGGTGTACATCCTGGACGAGCCGACCGCCGGCCTGCACCTCGCCGACGTCGAGCAACTGCTCGGGCTGCTGGACCGGCTGGTCGACTCCGGGAAGTCCGTCATCGTCGTCGAGCACCACCAGGCGGTGATGGCGCACGCCGACTGGATCGTCGACCTGGGGCCGGGCGCCGGTCACGACGGGGGCCGGATCGTCTTCGAGGGCACCCCGGCCGCCCTCGTGGACGACCGCTCCACCCTCACCGGACAGCACCTCGCGGCCTACGTGGGGGCCTGACCGGGCCCCGCCGGCCTCCGACTCCTGGCCTCCTGGCTTCCTGGCTTCCTGGCCTCCCGCGCCTGCCGTCCGTAGCATGTAGCGAGTGACCACGACGAGTGACTCTTACGTGATGTGCGCCGGGACCCCCTCGGTGGAGGTCTACCTCCGACTGCGGTCCGGCTCGGGACTGAGCCCCAAAACACCCGAGATGGCGCGGGCCGGGCTGCCGGGGACCTGGCACGGGGTGACCGTGCTGCACGACGGCGAACCGGTGGGGATGGGGCGCGTCATCGGCGACGGCGGCTGCTTCTTCCAGATCGTCGACATGTGCGTCCTGCCCGGGCACCAAGGGCGGGGGCTGGGCCGGCGCATCATGGAGGAGCTGGTCGGGGAGCTGGAGCGGCGGGCACCGGACGGCGCGTACGTCTCGCTGATCGCCGACGGCGACGCCCGGTTCCTGTACGAGAAGTTCGGGTTCAGCCCCACGGCGCCCGCGTCGGTCGGCATGCACCGCACGGTCTGAGGCCCGCGGACCGTCCGGCGGGCAAATCCGTTACGGGGTCCGGGCGTTGCCGTTCCCGGCCCATCGGGTAGGTTTCTGGAAATGTTTCCAATTCGATGGGGCTGACGTGTTAGAGCTGAGGGGGAGCGGAGCCAAGCCGCTGGAGGACGAGGACCCGCGGCGGATCGGGGAGATCCCGCTGGCGGGCCGGCTCGGGGCGGGCGGGATGGGCCGGGTCTACCTCGGGGTCCACGAGGGCCGGTACGTCGCGGTCAAGCAGCTGCTGTCGTCCGTGGTCGGTGAGGACGAGGACTTCCTGCGCCGTTTCGGGCACGAGCTGGACAACCTGTCCAGGCTGCCCGCGGGGGCCACCGCCCCGCTGCTGGCGAGCGACCGCACCGCGCGGCCGCCGTGGTTCGCCACCGCGTACGTCCCCGGGCTCACGCTGAGGGAGGCCGTCGACCTGAACGGCGGCCCGCTGTCCGCGCGGGCCCTGTGGCTGCTCCTGCGGGAGGCCGCCGCGGGCCTGGAAGCGGTGCACGCCCTGGGGATGGTCCACCGGGACCTGAAGCCGTCCAACGCCATGCTGACCCTCGACGGCCTCACCCTCATCGACTTCGGAGTCGCCCGGGCCGCCGAACAGAGCCAGCTGACCAGGACCGGAATGGTCGTGGGCACGCCCGCCTACATGGCGCCCGAACAGGCCTCGGGCAAGCGCGCGGTGAGCGGCGCGACCGACGTGTTCGCCCTGGGATCGGTCCTCGCGTACGCCGCCTCCGGCCGGCCGCCCTTCGGCGAGGAGTCGGGACACGGCGTGCTGTACCGCATCGTGCACGAAGAGCCCGACCTGGAGCCCCTGCGGGAGCTCGACCCGGAGCTCGCCGAGCTCGTGGCGGCCTGCCTGGACAAGGACCCCGAGGGGCGGCCCACCGCCGCCGAGCTCCTCGAACGCGCCTCCCGCCACGGGCCGTTCACCGCCCCGCTCTGGCCGGCCGCGATCACCGAGCACCTGACCGAGCGGGCCGCGTTCGCCGCCGACGTACAGGACGTCGACGTGCCCACGCTCCCGCTCGCGGGCCGGAAGCCCGGAGCGGAACCGGCGGCCGGACCCGGAGCGCCGGAACCGGCCGCGCCGGAGAAGGGCCCCGAGCCGGACCCCGCGACCGGGGCCCGTCCCGAGGGGCGGCCCAAGCCCCGTGGCAGGAGCCGTCGCACCCGCGTCCTGCTCGCCGTCGTCCCCGTCGTCGTGGTCGCGGGCGGCACGACCCTCCTCGTCCAGAACCTGCCGTACACGACCACCCCGGAGGCCAAGGCGCAGTCCACCCCGCTCGCCCCGGCCGCGCCGCCCGCGGCGGGTGCGACGGCGACGCCCTCCGGCCCGGTGAGCGGCAGCCCGTCCGGATCGCCCTCGCCCGGGCAGTCGCCGCCCCAGGACCAGCCCGTGGGCGACGGCCAGGCGAACGGGCAGGGCGGGGCGGCGGGCAGTCCCCCGGGGACGCTCCCCGGGAATCCCGGATCCGTCCCCGGCCCCGGTCCGGGCCCGGGCGGCGGCGACCCCGGCACCCCCAACGGGGCGGGCGGGGCGGGCGCGGCCGGGGGCTCCGCGAACTCCGGCGGCGGCGGGGTCACACCCCCCTCGGGCGGCAAGACGTCCACGGCTCCGACTCCCCCGCGGCCGCCCCAGCCGCCCCCGTCCGGGACCCAGCGCTACCGCAACGGCAACGACGGCAGCTGCGTCACCCAGGTCTTCGGCGCCTCGGACCACGGCGACTGCTCGGATTCCAGCGCGCGGTGGACCGTACAGGGACGGCAGGACGGCACCTTCAAGCTCGTCAACCAGCAGAGCGGCCAGTGCCTGTACGCCAACATGCTCGGCCAGGCGGTGTTCGTCGGCGACTGCGCCCAGGACATCGGCCGGCTGTGGCGTTCCGGTGCGGGCGGCAGCCTGCGGAGCGAGTTCTCGGGCGGCTGCCTGGACACCGGGATGGGCAGTGGCCTCGTCACGTCGTCGTGCTCCGGGTCCGCGTCGCAGCGCTGGACGAAGGCCTGAGCGTACGAGAAGGCCCCGGTCTCCCTGCGGAGACCGGGGCCTTCGTCCGAGCGCTGGGCAGGCCTTGCACCTGCAATTTCCCCACGGGAAGTGGGGCGTCTTTCCTTGGACCACCAACGCGGGGCCCACCACCGCGTGTCGCGGCCGCGAGCTCAAGATCCAATATAGCCCATGGAACCGGCCACCCGCACCCGCGCGGATCCGGCCGGCCGGCCGCCGCGGGACCGTGTGACCATGTCCCCTCGGCACACACGCACCTCATGGGGGGACCATGCGCACCCGCACCACCACCGTCACGACCGGCTTCGCCGCCTTCCTCGCGGCGATCCTCGTCCTGACGGGCTGCACGGCCCAGGACGACCGTCCGCGCGGGGCCGCGAGTTCCGCGGCTCCGTCGCCCGCTCCCGTGCGCAGCGGCGGCGGTCCGGGGTTCGACGGGCCCCTGCCCCAGGACCAGAACCTGCTGGCGTGGACGGGTGACCCCAACGACGCGGGGCACGTGACGGCCCAGTCGTCCGCGGGGGTCGGCGGCCGGGTCACCCTGGTGCGGATCGTCCTGCGCGAGCAGATCACCTGGTCGAACATCTGGCTGGGCCTCGCCGGGGTGGACCCGAACGCCCAGCTGTCCAACTGCTACCTCGGCGTGTACGACGCCCGCGGCACCCTGGTCGGGTCCACGGCGGACGTCTCGCCGCAGCTGATGACGGACGCGATCGCCAAGCCGTTCCCCCTGGCCAAGCCGTTCACCGCCGCACCCGGGACGTACTTCATCGCGCTCCTGCTGAACGGCAGCTGGGCCACCAACGCCCTCACCCTGAAGGCGACGGGCGCCGGCATCTCGGTCAACGCCGGCCTGACGCCGCCGCAGCTGCGCTACAGCACCCTCCTGACGGGCCAGACCTCCCTGCCGGCGTCCGTGAACCTCGCCGACCAGTCCACCAGCACCATCAACACCGGCTGGGCCAGCCAGTGGTACGCGATCTCCTGACCCCTCCGGCGCGGGCCGTGCGGCGCACGACGACGCCGGGGCGGGCCGCCGGAGCCGTGGCCGTCACGCGGTGAACGCGGGCGGCCGCACCGGGTCGGGGAGGTGGCGGGCCAGGTGCCCGGCCACGGCGACGACCGTGCGGTCCGCGAGGTACGGGCCGATGATCTGGACGGCCAGGGGCAGGCCGTCGGGGGTCCGCCCGGCGGCCATGACGAGGGCCGGGAGCCTGACGTGCCCGGCGAGGTTCAGCCAGGCCGTCTGGTCGAAGTACGGGCGCTTCTCGCCGTCGACGGTGACGTACCGCTGCGGGACCGGGACGGCGGTCTGGTCGTCGACGGCGGCGGTCGGGGCGGCCGGGGTGACGAGGACGTCGTGGGTGGCGAAGTAGGCGGCCCACCGGGCGCGCAGCCGCTCCCGCTCCTCGTTCGCCAGCAGCCAGTCCCGGTGCCGCATGGTGCGGGAGCGCGGGAAGAGGCCCCGCGGGTCGTCGGCGGGGATCGCGTCGGCGGCCGCGACCTCGTCGGCGAAGCCGGTGTCGGTGGCGGTGGCGCTCGTCGTGGCGTACATGAGCCGCTGGAACAGCCGGTCGCTGTCGGCGAGTTCCACGGGCCGGCCGTCCGCGTCGACGGTGGCGCCGGCCGAGCGCAGCAGCCCGGCGACCCGGTCCAGGAGTGCGCGGGTGGCCCCGTCGACGGGGCAGTGGGGGTCGTCCTGCCAGAGGCCGACGCGGTAGTCCGCGAGGTTGCGGTGCGCGGGCGCCGGCAGGGTGAGCGTCCAGGCGGCGGCATCGGCCGGGGACGGTGCGGCGAGCACGTCGAGGAGGAGGCCGAGGTCCTCGGCGGTGCGGGCGATCGGGCCGACGGCGAGCATGTCGGAGCCGGTGAGCCAGCCGGGCGGGCGGGGTACGTGGCCGCGGGTGGGGACGGCGCCGCCGCTGGGGCGCAGTGCGTACACGCCGCAGTAGGCGGCCGGGAGGCGCAGCGAGCCCGCGAGGTCGGAGCCCACTTCGAGGCTGGTGAGGCCCGCGGCGACGGCCGCGGCGGCCCCGCCGGAGGATCCGCCGGCGGTCTTCGTGTCGTCGTACGGGTTCCGGGTGCTGCCGAACAGCGGGTTCGACGTCTGGATGTCCTGGCACATGACGGGGACGTTCGTCTTGCCGATGATGACGGCGCCGGCGGCCCGCAGGAGCGCGACGGCGTCGGCGTCCTGTTCCGGGACGTGCTCCGCGAGGCCGGGGGAACCGCAGGTGGTGCGCAGCCCCTTCGTCTCCAGTGCGTCCTTGACGGTCATGGGCAGGCCGTGGAGCGGGCCGAGGGGTTCGCCCGTCGCGGCCAGGTGGCGGTCGGCCGCATCGGCGGCCGCGCGGGCTCCCCCGGCGTCGAGGGTGACGACGGCGTTGAGCCCGGGTCCGGTCCGGGAGAGGTGTTCCAGGTACCGCTCCAGCAGGGCGCGGCTGGTGACCGTCCGCTCGCGCAGGGCGGAGAGCTGCTCGTGGGCGGGCGCCAGGTGCAGGGGGCGGCGGAGGGTCACGGGCGGGCTCCTGGGGTGGTGCCGCGGGAGGCGGAGGGGTCACGGCTCCCGGGTGCGTGCGGGGTAGGGCGGGTTCGGGCGTGGAGGTGGTGCCGGTTCCGTCGCCGCGTTCCGCCGCCCGTCATCGGGCGCCACTGTAGTCGGGTGCTCCCGGGACCGGGTCGGCGGCCCGGTGACGTCAAGGGGCGTACGGACCGGGGTCCTTGGGGACCGGGGGTAGGGGGACACTCGGACACCCGTGTCCTGCGCGGCCTGGAGGACGGGCGTCAGGAGCGGGGCTTCCAGTTCCGCGGCATGAGGCCGGTGCGGCGGGCCGACTCGTCCTCCGCCGCCGAGCCCCCGCGCCGGCCCGGCTTGGTGCGGACCACGTAGCGGAACGGGAGACCGCCGGGGGCGGCGAGCATGCCCCCGAAGCGGGTGTCGCCCGCGAACCACATCTGGTCGCCCGCCTGCTGCCGGGGAACCCGGGGGCCGTCCCAGCCGTCCCAGGGCGGCGGGAACGAGCAGTGGCTCTGGCCGTCCGGTTGCAGCAGCACGATCCGGCCGTCGGTCCCCCACCGCCGGCCGCCCGCGCGCTCGCCTTCCGCGGACACCACCCGTACGTCCTGGGCGCGGCAGGGCCACACCTGCCAGCCGTAGGTGGTCATGACGAGCCGCTCCTTGCGCCGGGCCCTGCGCCACAGGAGCAGCAGGCCCGCCGTCACCGCGATCACGGGGGCGAACCCGGCGGCGGTCACGACGCCCGCCGTGGAGGTGGCCCCGACGGCCACGAGGACGGCGACCAGCGCGACGGCCTCCGCCGCGAGGAGCAGGGCGCCCCGCTTCAGGCCCCGTTCACGGCGCCGGAGTACCGCCTCGACTCCGGGCGTCTCCAGGGCCGGACCGGGCAACACCTGGTAGCCGTACTCGTGGGCCAACATCACCGTGCTCCGGTCTCGGGTAGGGGCGTGCAGGAGCATACTGCCGCACCCGCGCGGGCCCCGGCAGGGCTCCGGTACCCCCGGCGAACCGATCTACCGCGCCGCCGGGGAGGCCGGCGGCCCCGCGGACGCGCGCGCCCGGCGCCATTCCACTTCCTCGCGGGTCAGCGGTGCCTGGACGGCGTAGACGTCGCCGACGCGGAGGCTGTCCGGGGTGCTGTACTCGCCGTAGGTGCCGATGACGGACACGGACACCCGGGAGCCGGGCTGCCAGAACGTCCGGAAGTACGGTGTGTTCCCCGCGCTCTCCGGTACTTCGATCAGGGGGACGCCGCGCCGTTCCAGCAGCCCGCGGAGCTTCGCGAAGCGCAGCCGGGGGGTGAAACGCCCGTAGCGGGCGCGGAGTTCCGGGCCCGGGAGGGTGCGGTCGCGGCGGGCGAGCCGGTGCACCTGGAGGGTGAAGTGGTGGCCGGACCAGGGCCGTCCCGCGTCGGCCCGGTGCCAGGAGAACTCGGCGAGGCCGTAGTCGCGGAACATGGCGCCGGCGCCGAGGACGTTCTCGGCGAAGTCCGGCCCCAGGACTTCGGCGACGCGCTCGGGAGGGTCGGTGGGACGCAGTCCGAGCACGGTGCCGGTGGTGACGACGTCGGTGTAGAACGCGAGGGAGTACGGGGTCACTTGCCGTTCCCGTCTCAGCCGCGGAGGAAGAGGACGGAGCCCTCGGGGCTGGTGGCTGCGGGCCGGGCGGGATCACTGCGGTGGTCGGTGGGTGTCACCCGCACAGCGTAGGTGGTGTCGGTCGGGAACCCGGAGCGCCCGGCGTCCGACTCCTGTGGCGTGGGAGGGCGGACATCCGGCCCGGCCCACTCCTGCTACGGAGGATCGAGGGGCGTGAGATGGGCGGGCTGGACGTACGCATGCGGGAAGTGGCCTGCCGGCACGGGCGGGTCGAGGCCGTCGCCGACGTGGACCTGGAGATCGCCGCGGGCGAACGGGTGGCGCTCACCGGGACGAACGGTTCGGGCAAGACCACGCTGCTGCGCGCCGTCCTCGGGCTGCACCGGCAGGTGACGGGATCGATCCTGGTCGGCGGCCGGGGTACCGGGTCGGCCGCCGAGTGGGCCTGGCGGCGGCGGGCCTGCGCCTGGATCCCGCAGAAGCCGGCGGCCGGCCGGTTCCCGCTGCTCGGCTCGGAGCTCCTCGCCGCCGGCGCCGCCGCGGCCGAGGCCGCCGAAGCCGCCGACCGGCTCGGGGTGGGCGCCCTCACCGGGCGGCCCCTGCACACGCTCTCCGGCGGCCAGTTGCAGCGCATGTACCTCGCCCGGGCGATCGGCTGCGTGGCCGCCGGCGCCCAGGTGGTCCTGGCCGACGAGCCGACCGCCGCCCTCGACTTCGACGGGCAGTCCCGGGCGGCGGACGTGCTCACCGCGCTGCCGGTGACGCTGATCGTGGTGACGCACGACCGGGCGATGGCCCAGCGGTGCGACCGGGTGCTGGAGATGGCCGCGGGCCGGCTGCGGGAGGTCCGGTGACCCTCGCCACCGCGGACCTCGGTGACCTGCTGGGGCTGTTGGCCGTACAACGGGCCGGCCTGGCCCTGCTGCTGGCCGCGGTCGGGCTGCCGGTGATCGGTGTGGTCATCGTGGGCCTCGACATCATGCCCGTGCGGTTCGCCATGATGCACGTCGCGCTCCTCGGCATCGCGGTCGGGCTGCTGACGGGCCTGGACCCCATGCTGTGCGCGCTGGTCGCCTGCGCCCTCGCCGGTGCGGGCGTGGCCCCGCTGGCCCGTACGCCCGACGGCCTGTCGGGTGCGATGGGGTTGCTGATGAGTCTGGCCATCGCGGCCGCGCTGCTCGTCCTGGCCGTGTCGGGGGTCAACGCCTCCGGTGCGTTCGCCCTGTTGTGGGGGTCGGTCCTGTCCGTGGGTGCCGCCGACCTCGTCGTCCTGGGGGTGCTGGCCGTGGCGGTGCCGGGCCTGTTCTGGTGGCGGCGGCGCGACATCGGGCTGTTGCTGTACGACCGCGAACTCGCCGAGTGCTCCGGTGTGGCCGTACGGGCCCTGACCGCGGCGCTGCTGGTCCTGGTGGCCGTCGCCGTGGCGGGGGCGATCAAACTCACCGGCGCCCTGCTCGTCGACGCCCTGACGCTGCTGCCGGCGCTGGCCGCGCGCCGCCTGGGCCGCTCCCTGACGTCGATCACCCTGTGGGCGGTCGGCATCGGCCTCGTGGTGAACCTGACCGGGTTCCTGCTGGCCCTGTGGCTGGACTGGCCTCCCGGCCCCGTCCTCGTCCTGACGGCGGGGGCCGTGGTCCTCGCCGTCCATCTCGTCCCCGAACGGAGAACCACCTCATGGCGCCCCACCTCGTCCGAGTCCCTTCCCTCCTCGCACTGAGCTCGGCCCTCCTGCTCTGCGCCGGCTGCGGGAGCGGCGCCTCCCCTACCGCCTCCCCCGGGGCGGCCTCCGACGCCGCCGGTCCGTCGCGCGGCGGGAAGCCGGTCGTGGTCGTCACAACGAGCTGGGAGGGGGCCTTCGCCAAGGCGGCCGGCGCGGAGGACATCAAGGTGATCGTGCCGCAGTCGGTGCACCACGCCCCCGACTACGACCCCAAGCCCTCGGACCTCGCGGCCGTGGCCCGGGCGGATTTCGTGCTGTATGCGCCGTTCGAACCGTACGCCGCGAAGATCAAGGAGGCGGCGGGGTCGAAGGCGAAGCTGATCGAGGTCAACCTCGACAACGACCCGGACGCGGTGCGCGCCGAGGTGACCGAGCTGGGCCGGCTGTTCGGCACGCAGGACGCGGCCGCGCGCTGGAAGGCCGGGTTCGACACCACGTACGCCCAGCTGAACGCGGAGGTGCGGGCGGCCTGGCCCGGGGGCAGGAGCCCCTCGGTGGTGACGCAGGTGTTCACCGCGTGGTCGGCGAAGCTGGCGGGGGCCACGACGGTCGGCACCTACGGGCCGGAGGCGGTGACCCCGGCGCAGCTCGCCGAGCTCTCCGCGAAGAAGCCGGCGCTCGTCCTGGACAACGCGCACATGTCCACCGGTACGGTGCTGCCCGACTCGGGGGCCCGGCAGGTGAAGATCGTGAACTACCCGGGGGAGGACCTCGACCTGCTGCCGGTCTACCGGGAGGCGGCGGCCGGGCTGAAGAAGGCCATGGCCGGTTCCTGAACCGCCGGCGGGACGAGGGGGCCCGGCGGCCGCATCGGCCGCCGGGCCCCCTCGTGTCATCCGGCCTGGGCGAGCGGGGCCACCGCCGTGCCGTCGTCCCCTGCCCGAGCACGGGTCACGAGTTCGCGGAGCGCGGCCCGGTCGGGTTTGCCGGCCGCGGTCAGCGGGAGTGCTTCGACGGTCAGGAGCCGCTCGGGGTGCTTGCAGCGTTCCAGGCCCCGGCCGGACAGGTGGGCGGAGAGCGAGGCGAGGGTGGGCCTGCCCGTACCGCGTGGCACCACGCAGGCGGCCAGCCGCTCGCCCATCAGCGGGTCGGGGACGCCGACGCAGACCACGTCCCGGACGTCGGGGTGCGAGGTCAGCTCGCGTTCCACCTCGGCCGGGCTGATGTTGGCACCGCCGCGGATGACGATGTCCTTGAGCCGGCCCACGACGTGCAGGGCCCCGTCGGTGTCCAGGAAGCCGAGGTCTCCGGTGCGGACCCAGCCGTCGGGGGTGCGGTAGCGGGCGTCGAGCTCGGGAGCGGCGACGTAGCACAGCGGGGTCATCGGGCCTCGCGAGACGATCTCCCCCAACTGGCCTTCGGGCAGCGGGGCGTGGGTGACGGGGTCGGCGATGCGGATGTCGGCGACCCGGGGGTCGGGGCGGCCCGCGATGAGGCCCTCGCCGTCGGTGGGCGGAACGGTGTGTCCGAGCCCCGTGTGGCAGTTGACCCCGTCCGCGGACCCGTAGAGGTTCACCACGGGACATCCGAACGCCTTCGCGGCGGCCGCGGCCGTGGTCTCGTCCAGGGGTGCCCCGCCGAGGACCAGGGCGGTGGGAGCGGGCAACTCCCCGCGCCCGTCGGAGCGTTCGGGAGCGTCGAGGCGTTCGAGGATCATGCGGACCATCGTGGGGACGCCCAGGACGTGCGTCGGTTCGTGTGCGCGCACCGCCTCGATCGCGGCGTCCGGCGTGAAGTGGTCGAGCAGGACGAGGGTGCCGCCGTGCCGGGCCAGGGTGACGGCGGTTCCGTTGGAGCCGAACGCCGAGGCCAGCGGCACGAGGAAGAGGCAGCGCGGCGGGGTCCGGTCCGGGATGAGCGAGGCGAGGAAGTTGCCGCGGCCACCGGCCAGCGCGTTGTGCGAGTACGCGACCATCTTCGGCTCGGCCTCCGAACCGGAGGACACGAGGATCCGGGCCGCGCTGTCGGGGTCGGGCCGGGCGGGCGCGAAGCCGCTGGGGTCCGACCGGAGGAGCGCCCTGAGCGGGACGGCTCCCTCGGGGGTGCTTCCGGGACCGGCGGCGATGACGTGCCGCAGGGCGGGCAGGGCGGCGGACAGGGTGAGCAGTTCGGCGGCGTGCGGGGTGCCGCGGTGGTCGGTGGCGGCGATGACGGCCACGGCTTCGGCGCGGCGCAGCAGGCACTCGGCCTCCAGCACGCCCCGGCCCACGGGGAAGGGCAGGGCGATCGCGCCGAGGGCGGCGAGCGCCAGGTCGGCGATGACGGCGCCGCGGTCGTTCGGGAGCTGTACGGCGACCACCTCACCGGGGCGGATGCCGAGCGCTCTGAGGCCGGCCGCGAGACATCGCACCTTGCGGTCGAGGGCGGTGTAGCACAGGGCCCCCTTGGCGTCGAGCACGGCGGTGCGGTGCAGATCGGCGATCTGGTGGGCCCGGAAGAGGCTGTACAGGTCGAGGTCGGGGCAGGTGCCGTCGACCACCCAGGAGCGGCGCAGTTCGGCGGGCAGCAGGTCGTGCAGGGCGGGTCCGTTGGCGGTCACGCGAAGCTCCAGGGGTCGGGGACGGTCGGGGCGCCGTACGGGTCGCGGCCGATCGGGCCGCTGAGGCGCGCATCGCGGTGCAGGGCGGACAGGTCGGTGGTGACGGCGGTGGCGGCGAGCCCGTCGGCGCGCAGGCGGCCGAGGGCGTCGGCCGTGGTGCGGCCGCGCAGGTCCGCGGCGTACGCGGCCGCGGCGGGGGCGCTGTCGTCGGCGGGGGCGATCCAGCCGTCGGCGGTGCGCAGCGGGCGGCGGAATCCGGCGGGCCGGCGGGGGTTCTCGCCACGGGCGGCTCGCCGCAGTGCCGGGGCGGTCAGGGTGTCGGCGGCGCCGAGGAGGGAGGAGTCCACGCGGACGCCGCAGCCGGTGCGTTCGCGCAGCAGGAGGCCGGCGAGTACGGCTTCGGTGCCGAGCAGCCCGCCGAGTACGTCGAGCAGGGTCATCAGGGAGGGGGCGGGGGGCTCGTCCTCGGGGCGGACGGCCTCGCCGACGCCGGTGCGGGCCTGGACCATGAAGTCGGTGCCCATGGGGGCGTCGTCGATCCGGCCGGCCCAGCCGCCGGTGTAGGCGTGGACGAGCGCGGGGTTGACCCGTGCGAGGTCGTCGGAGTCCAGGCCGAGGGCGGCGGCCTTGCCCGGCGCCCAGTTGTGCAGGAAGACGTCGGCTCCGGCGGCCAGTTCCCGCAGCCGGCTGCGGCCGGCGGCTGCCTTGATGTCGATCTCCACGGCCCGTTTGCCCCGGTTGAGGGCGAGCCAGCGCGCGGAAACGCCCGAGCAGGCGGGGGGCATGCCGCGCAGCGGGTCCCCGCCGGGCGGCTCGATGCGGATCACGTCGGCGCCGAGCAGTCCCAGCAGGTGCGCGGCGAGCGGTGCCTGGATGCGGCGGCCCGCCTCCAGGACCGTCAGCCCGGCGAGCGGCCGGCCGGGGGCGGGCCCCGGGCCCGTGCTGCGGCCGGCCGGGAGGGTCCGGTCGGGGAACTCCGCGCGGGCGGTGTCCAGGGGACGCAGTGACCAGGGCGGGGCCCCGTCGTGTTCCGCGGCGCGTTCGCCGAGGGTGCGCAGGGGGCACACCTGGGCGCCGGAGAGGACGGCCGCGCTGGTGATCCGGCGCATCGGGTGAGCCCGGGTCACCGCGTGGAGGGCGGGCGGGAAGGGGGCGCAGGCCGTGGCGTAGCGGAACTGGAAGGGGCGCCAGCCGGCCCGCAGGGCGTCGGCGGGCGCGTCCAGGTCCCGCCAGAACGCCGCCCAGGCGCCCGGGTCGAGGGTCTCCAGCTCGAAGAGGATCCCGTCGGCGGAGGTGAAGGGGGGTCCCCCGGGGGCGAGTTCGGCGGCCTCGGCCTCGTCCGCTCCGGCGGCGGCGAGGTACTGGGACACGGTGAGGAGACCGGCCCGGTCCGCGGTGGTGGTGACCTCGGCGGCTCCGCCGCCGCGGGCCCGGCCCAGCAGACCGGCGAGGAGTCCCTGGACGGTGAGGACGGCGGTGGCCGTCGCGACGTAGTCGGCGGCCAGCCCGCGCGGGCCGCCGTCCCGGCGGCCGTGGACGGACATGACCCCGGTGGCGGCCTGCGCCGTGGCCTCGTCGACGATGCCGCTGTCGGGGATACCGCTGTTGGCGATGCCCCCGGTGGCTACGCCGCTGTTGGCGATACCGCTGTTGGCGGAAGCCCAGGCGGAGACCGCGCGGACCTCCGGGAAGCCGTCTCCCGCGAGGGAGCAGCGGCCCGGGCCCTCGGACGGGTTCCCGGACGGGTTCTCGCCGGCGGAGCGGGGGCGCGCGCCGAGGGCGCGCAGGTGGTCGGTGACGGGGCCCATGAGCTGCGGGGGCCCCGAGGTGTCGAAGCGCAGTGCGGCGAGCGGCCTGACCGTCCGCGCGGTTGCTGGTGACGCCATGCCTCTCCTCTCCCGGCGCGCGGCGGTGGCCGGCGCCCGGGTCCTGGCGGGAAGCGGGATGCGGGAACCCGGGGGCGCGTACGCCCGACCAGTTCCACGGGCAGAGAGTCGGACAGCCGTTCGCACGGGTTCCCGGGATCGAGGAGGAATGCAGTGACGGATCCGGAGTCCCCTGCCGGGGAGACGGTGCGACCCGATGTGCGGGTGGCCGAGTTGAGGGAGAGGGTGGCCCGGTTCGTCGGCACCCGGGTGGTCCCGTACGAGGAGGTACTGGACGCCGGCGGACCGGCGGCGGACGCCGCGCGGGACGAACTGCGCGCGCGGGCGCGGGAAGAGGGGCTGTGGGCCCTGCCGCTGCCGGCGGAACTCGGCGGTGGGGGCCTGTCCTTCGGGGAGTACGCCGCACTGGCCGAGGCGGAGGGCGCCAGCGACCACGGCCCCGCCGTGCTGGGCTCCGCGCCCCTGCTCGACGTCACGATGCTGGCCCGGCACGGAGCGCCGCGGGTCCGCGAGGAGTACCTCGAACCCCTCGTCGCGGGAGGGATCCGGGCCTGCTACGCCATGACCGAACCGGACGTACCGGGCAGCGACCCGACGCTGACCGCCACCCGGGCCGAACGCGCGCCGGACGGCGGCTGGGTGGTCAGCGGGCGCAAGTGGTTCACCTCCGGCGCCGGACGGGCCGCTCTGGTGACCGTCCTGGCCCGCACCGAGGGCCTGCCCGGGGACCGTGAGGGGCTGTCCCTGCTGCTGGTGCCCACCGGCTCCCCCGGCTTCCGGGTGCTGCGGGAACTGCCCGTGTTCGGTGCGGGCGGCCAGTACGAGATCGGCCTCGACCGGGTCCGGGTGCCTGCCGACCACCTCCTCGGCGAGGGCGGCGACGCGCTGTCCATCGCCGGTGAGCGGCTCCAGCTCGGCCGTACGCTGCGCTGCCTGCGCTGGATCGGGCAGGCCGGGCGCGCGTTCGACCTGATGTGTGCGCGGGCCGCCGCGCGCGGCGGGCCGGGCGGGCCTCTCGCCGGGCACCAGCTGGTGCAGCAGCACGTGTTCGAGGCACTGCTCGCCCTGCGCGGCGCCCGCCTGCTGGCCCACGAGGCGGTGGCGCTGATCGCCGCCGGGCGGGACGCCCGTACGGAGGTGGGGCTGGCCAAGGTCGCCGCCGCGCGCATGCTCCAGCAGGTGACGGACTCCGCGATCCAGGTCCACGGCGCCGCCGGGCTCGGCCCGGACACCCCGCTGCCGGCCCTGTTCCGCACCGGGCGGGCCGCCCGCATCCTCGACGGCCCGGACGAACTGCACGTCACGTCCGTGGCCCGGCACGTCCTGCGCGACTACGGCCCGGACGCGGCCGCATAGCCGTGCCGCCGAGGCCCCGGGCGGTGTGCGGGCGGGGTACCGGAGACGGGCCGGGGTCTCCGATCCGGCCTGATCGGCAAGGCCGTCTCTTCCGGACCCCGCCGGTCGCTGGGGAGTGTCATCGAAGGCGTGCCGTTCGCCCGGAGGGCGGGGCGACGGGGTAGGCGGAGGAGGGAGGTCATGCGGAGCATCGGCGACGGCCGTGCGGAGCGAAGCCCTCCGGGCAGACGGGACTTCGACGGCACGCCTAGACGTGGGTGAGGTCGACGAGGCCGCACAGGGCGGCCAGGCCGAGGGCCAGGAAGAAGTCGCCCCAGATGAGTTCGTGCCGCACGGCCAGGTCCCGGCCGGCGTCGTAGCAGCCGTCCAGCAGCATGCCTGCCGGGCGGCCGGGTCCCGGGCCGGTGACGTGCTCCCGCACCAGGTGGCCCAGGATCTCTTCCGCCCGGTACGCGTACCAGGCCGCCCGGGGCCCGGGCAGCCGGGCCAGCTTCAGGAGGGCGACCGCGGTGATGGCCGCCGCCGAGGTGTCGAGGGGCCCACCCGGCCATCCGGCAAGCGCGGGCGGTACGAGCCGTCCGAGCACAGCAAGCGGCCCGGGCACCCCGGATGCTCCCGGCGGCCCGTGCATGCCGGTCGATCCTGGCCGCCCCGGCACGCCGGGCGCCTCGGTAAGGCCGGGTACGCCAGGCAGCTCTGCCGGGCCGGGCGGGCAGGGCGGGGTGGGGGCGCCGGGTGGGGTGGGGGCTTTGGGTGGGGGCGGTGAGAGGAGGGTGGCCGTTGCTTCGAGGCGGGCGGGGTGGTGGGCCGCGACGTCCGGGATCAGGAGGGCGTCGGCCACCGCCAGGAGCAGCCAGGCGTCGCCCCGGCTCCACCCGGGCTCGGGATCCGCGCAGGGCCGCCAGCCCGCCGCCCCGTCGAAACTCCAGGCGGGAGAGCGCGGATCCGGCGCCCTGCCGGTGGGGCCGGCCGCAGCCGCACGGGCGCCCCGGCCCCCGCTCGCGCGCCCCCCTCCCGGGGTGCCCACGCCGACACCGTCCCCGGCGCCTTCGCCCTCGGCCGGCCCCCCGTGCACGGCACTGCCGCCCGCACCTGCCCGGGACCCGATGCCATCGGCACCGGCACCCGCGCCGACGCAGAGGTCCAGGTGCCGGTGGAGGTGGGCCGCCGCCGCGGCCGCTCCGGCCGGGCCGGCCCCTGCCAGGAGGGGCACGGTGCCGGGTACCCCGTCCGCCCGGGCCACCAGGCGCGGCCCGCCGAACGCGGCGCCCCAGGGCACGATCCCGAGCGCGGGGTCGAACGAGGACAGGCAGGCCCGGGCGGCTCGGGCCCGGAGCGCGGCGGCGTCCGGGTCGCCCTGCGCGAGGCTGGTCCCGTACCAGAGGATCAGGCCCCGCGTCGCGGTGTCGGCCTCTGCCCACGGTGCGAGCCGGGCGGTCCGCAGGGACGCGGCCCGGTGGTCGGACGCGGAGCCGGTGTACCTGGCGCGGAGCCACAGCAGGCCGGCCCAGAAGCCGCCCGCCCAGGAGCCGTTGCCGGTCGTCTTCCACCGGCCGTCCGCCGGCTCGGCGTACAGGGGGAAGCGGTCTCCCACGGCCGCCTCGGTGACCGCCACCCGCTCCATGACCGCCTCCAGTGCGAGGCAGGCCCAGTCCGGGCCTCCCGTGGCGTTCACGCCGTACGCCCGGCACGGTCGCGCAGGGCCCAGGCGAAGGCGACCGCTGCCGCCGCCGCGAACTCCGCGCCCACCAGCAGCCAGCCGGCCCCGTAGCGGCCGCTCTGCGCGAGCAGCCCGAACAGGGGCGGCCCCACCGCGAATCCGGCGAAGAACCCGGCCGCGACGAGCGCCGAGTCCTGGCCGGCCCGGCCGGGCGCGGCCCGCTGCATCACGAGCACCATCGACACGGCGTTGCCGGACACGGCGAACACCCCGACGGCCACCGCGCCGGCCCACACGAGCGGACCCGCGACGAGGGCGGCACCGAGCAGCGCGGCCGCCCCGAGGGCTCCGCACGCGAGCCAGCCCGGCAGCCACTCGGCGCGCCCGGGCCGGGCCGCCTTCGACCACCCGATCCGTCCGGCGATGCCCGCCGCCCCCAGGACGGCGACGAGCGCGCCGGCCGCGGTCGGGCCCATCCCGAGGCGCTGCGCCCCGAAGAGGGACAGGTAGGTGTTGACGGAGGCGATCGCGGCGCCCAGGAACAGTGAGAAGACCGCCAGCCAGGCCACCATCGCGCGCGGTACGAGCGCGGTACGCGGGCCCGCGGGAAGCGGCGGCGGATCGGCGGGCAGGGTGCGCAGGGTCCACAGGCCGGCGAGCAGGGCCGCGCCGGCGCCGGTCCACACGGAGCCCCGCCAGCCGATCCCGCCAGCGAGCAGCGTCAGCGGCAGCCCGGCGGCGAAGGCGCCCAGTTGGACGCCGGACTGCTTGAGCCCCGTCACGGCAGCGCGCCGGGCGGGCGGCACGGCGTGCAGGATCGCCTTGTTGGTGGCCGGGTTGGCCAGCGCCTGCGGTACGCCGCCCAGCGCGACGGCGGCCAGCAGCAGCCCGGTGCCGGGGGCGGCGGCGATCAGCGCGAGGGCGGCGGCGGAGACCAGCAGCAGGGCGGCCAGTGAACGGCGCGGGCCGATCCGGTCCACGATCCGGCCGCCGGCCGGGGACAGCGCCGCGGCCGTCCCGAAGCCGATGGTGGTCGTCAGTCCCAGCACGGCGGGCGACATGCCCGACTCCCCCACCAGACGTGGGCCCAGGGCTCCGAGGAGGAACAGCTGGAGCATCGAGAAGCCCATGGCACAGGTGAGGAGTGCCGTCAACTTCCGCTCCTTTCCCCCTACTTGTACCGGCGGGGGCCCGCCCTTCGCTTCCTCCACGGCCACGAAATCCCCGATCTCCGGATGTTGAACGCCTCGCCCGACCGGGTAGGCAGTCGGGTGCGGCGGCGGATCGGTTCCCGGCGCGTGAGCGGTGCTCCATGCTCCACAGCGGTGCGCCACAGCGGTGCGTCATAACGGCCGCAGCGGCCTTGCACGGGAACTTGTCGGGAAGTGCGCAGCTCGCTGCGTGACTCGGAAGGCTGGTGTGAGGATGAGCCCGCCATGAAGCCGGGCCACTGTCACCGAGCGTTCCGGGCCGCGTTGTTCGCGGCCCTGTGCGTGCTGCTCGCCGCCACGGGTCACCTCCTGATGTCGGGGGCGGCCGCGCCGTGGTGGGCGCTGTGTGCCGCGACGGCCGCCGCGTCGGTGGCCGGCTGGTTCCTGTCCGCCCGGGAGCGCGGGCCGCTCCGGGTGACCGTGGCGGCCGTGGCCGTACAGGGCGGCCTGCACGCGGTGTTCTCGCTGGCACAGGCCCTCGTCCAGCCCGTCCTCCCGGCGGGGACTCCGCTCGCCCGGCAGTGGGCGGAGTACCTGACCTGCGGCGCGGGGTCCGCCGCCCCGTCCCCGGGCGGCGCCGGCGCGCACGCCGCCTCCCACGTTCACCACGCCCTTCACGACGCGGCGGGGCCGGTGTACGCCCCCATGGGCGGGCGGGCGGGTGCCGTGGGGCACGAGATGGCCGCGATGTCGCCCGCCGGGATGCTGACGGCCCACCTGCTGGCCGCCGTGTTGTGCGGATTGTGGCTAGCCCACGGCGAGCGGGCCGCCTTCCGCATCGCGCGGTGCGTCGCCGCGTGGCTGCGGACCCCACTGCGCCTGCTGCTGCGCACGGCGGCGCCCTCGTACCGGCCGCCCGTCCTCGTGCGCCGCCGGCACCGGTTCCGGGCGCCGCGGAGGCTGTTCCTCGTCCACGTCATCACCTCGCGGGGTCCTCCGGCGGGAACCGCTGTCCTCTGACAGCCGGTTCCCCGAGCACGCGGCCGCGGCCGCCCCGCGCGCCCCCGCGCCGTGCCTCGGGCATCGGCCGTGCCGTCCGGCCGGCCGCACCCCTTCACCGGTACCGCTCCAGGCGGCGCCGGCCCTTGCCCTAAGGACCCGTGGCGATGACCCCTGCCCTGCACACCGTTTCCCGTCCCGTCGGCGCGCGGCCCCGGCACACTCCCGATTCCGACGCGGCGGTGACCCGGCTGGCCCTCGCGGCCCGTGACGGCGACCCCGTCAAGACGGACCGGTTCGTGCGCGCGCTCCACCGTGACGTGTGGCGGTACGTGGCCTACCTGAGCTCCGACTCCCAGGCGGCCGACGACCTGACGCAGGACGTGTTCCTGCGGGCCCTCGGCGCCCTCCCCCGGTTCGAGGGCCGTTCCTCCGCCCGCACCTGGCTGCTGTCGATCGCCCGCCGCACGGTGGTGGACAGCGTCCGGCACGCCGCGGCCCGGCCCCGGACCGCGGACCGCGCCGACTGGCAGGCGGCCGCCGAGCAGGCCCAGCCGAGGGGCGTGCCGGGCTTCGACGACGGCATAGCCCTGGCGGAGCTGCTGGCCGGCATCCCGGCCGAGCGCCGCGAGGCGTTCGTCCTCACCCAGCTCCTCGGGATGCCGTACGCCGACGCGGCCGCGGCCATCGGCTGCCCGGTCGGTACCGTCCGCTCCCGCGTGGCCCGCGCCCGCCTGGCGCTGACCGCGCTCCTGACCGACCCCCAGCCGGGCCCCGCCGCCCCGCCGCACGCCCTCCACGGGCCGGGCGGGCGCGCGGGGGCGCGGCCGAAGGCGGCCTGACGCCCGGACGGCCCGCGCCCCGGGGGGGGGGCGGCGGGCCGTGCGCCGCGACGAGGTCGTCACCCAGCTCGGCCACCTGCCGCGCGCAGCCGCGCCCCCGGCATCCCGGTCGGCGCGGGCCCGCACCGGCGCGGACCGGGACCGCACGTCGCGGGCCGGACGACACGACCGGCGCGGGCCGCAAACCCGGCGCGGCGCGGGGTCGCATGCGCGGGCACCCTGCGGGTAGCCGCAGGGGAAAGGGAGGACCGTGCTTTGGAGCTATCCGACTGGCTGCTGACCACCCGCGACCGCGGCAATCCGGCGACCCGCCTGGACCGCCGCCGTCCGGGCGGGACGGCATGGGCGCACGGCAATCACGTACGGCCCCTGGTCCACGGCAGCACCTACTTCCGGGAGCTGCTCGCCGCCATCCGTGCCCAGCGGAGCGGGGACCTGCTGCTGTTCACCGACTGGCGGGGCGACCCCGACGAACGCCTCGACGGCGAGGGGACGGAGGTCGGCGGGGTGCTGCGCGAGGCGGCCGCACGGGGTGTGATCGTCAAGGGGCTGGTGTGGCGCTCCCACCTGGACGGCCTCCAGTTCAGCGAGGCGGAGAACCGCCACCTCGGCGAAGAGGTCGAGGCGGGCGGCGGCGAGTACCTCCTCGACATGCGGGTCCGCCCCGGGGGGTCCCACCACCAGAAGCTGGTGGTCCTGCGCCACCCCGGCCGCCCCGAGCGCGACGTCGCGTACGTCGGAGGCATCGACCTGTGCCACACCCGCAACGACGACGCCGCGCACCACGGCGATCCGCAGTCCGTGCCGTTCGCCGACGCCTACGGGCCCCGGCCTCCGTGGCACGACGTACAGCTGGAGGTGCGCGGTCCGGCGGTCGGCGACCTGGAGGCCGGCTTCCGCGAGCGGTGGGAGGATCCGGCGCCGCTGACCCGCAGCCCCCTGGTCCGGCTGCGACAGCTCGTCCACGGCGAGGACGAGCACGCCGACACCCTGCCGCCGCAGGCGCCCGACCCCGAGCCCTGCGGCACCCACACCGTGCAGGTGCTGCGCACCTATCCGAACCGCCTGTTCCGCGGTTACCCCTTCGCCCCAGACGGCGAGCGCAGCATCGCGCGCAGCTACCTCAAGGCCGTCCACCGGGCCCGGACCCTGATCTACCTGGAGGACCAGTACCTCTGGTCCCCGCAGGTCGTCGAGCACTTCGCCCGCGCGCTGGCCGCCCAGCCGGGGCTGCACCTGATCGCGGTCATCCCCACCGTCCCGGAACAGGACGGGCCCGTCTCCCTGCCGATGAACCTGGTCGGACGGGTCACCGCCCTGGAGCGGCTGCGCCGCGACGGCGGGGACCGGGTCGCGGTGTACGGGCTGGAGAACCACGCGGGCACACCCGTGTACGTCCACGCCAAGGTGTGCGTGATCGACGACGTGTGGGCGTCGGTGGGCTCCGACAACATCAACCTGCGGTCCTGGACCCACGATTCGGAACTCAACTGTGCCGTACTGGACTCCGCCGAGGACCCGCGCGAACCCCGCGACCCCGCCGGGCTGGGGGACGGCGCGCGGCGCTTCGCCAGGGAGCTGCGGCTGGAGCTCTCCCGCGAACACCTCGACGCCGAGCCGCCCCCGGAGCCCGGGCCGGACCCGGTCCCGTCCTCGTCCGGCCCGCCGCCGGACCCGCTCTGCGATCCGGTGCGCGCCTTCGGCCTGTTCGCGGAGTCGGCCGCGGCGCTCGACGCCTGGTACGACGGGGGCCGACGGGGGCCGCGGCCGCCGGGCCGGCTGCGCGCGTACCGCCCGCCCGAGCTGTCCCGGGCGACCAGGGCGTGGTCCCTGCCTCTGTACCGGCTGCTCGTGGATCCGGACGGCCGCCCGCTGCGGGTACGGCACCGCGACGCGTTCTGAGGAGCCCGGCCGGCCGGTGTGACGGAACGGGGCGCCACCGGCGGATCCGGGGGCCGTCGTGTCGACTAGGGTCGACGGGACAGCGGACCACGCACCGTACGACGAACGACCACGAGGAGCAGCCGTGAGCCAGCCGGCGTCCACCGCCCTGCAGCAGGAGATCGCCCGGGAACTGCAGGTGTCGCAGACCTTCGACGCCCAGCAGGAGATCGAGCGCCGGGTCGCCTTCCTCACCGAGCGGCTCACCTCCACCGGCCTGCGCTCCCTGGTGCTCGGGATCAGCGGCGGTGTGGACTCCACCACCGCCGGCCGGCTGTGCCAGCTCGCCGTCGAGCGCGCCCGCGCGGCCGGGCACGACGCGGCCTTCTTCGCCATGCGGCTGCCCTACGGCGTGCAGGCCGACGAGAAGGACGCCCAGCTCGCCCTCGGGTTCATCAACGCCGACCGGGTGCTGACCGTGGACGTCAAGCCCGCGAGCGACGCCGCCCTGGAGGCCTCCGTGGCCGGGGGCACCGTCTTCCGGGACGCCCGCCACCAGGACTTCGTCCAGGGCAACATCAAGGCCCGCCAGCGCATGATCGCCCAGTACACGGTGGCGGGTGCGCACGACGGCCTGGTCGTCGGCACGGACCACGCCGCGGAGGCGGTCTCCGGCTTCTTCACCAAGTTCGGCGACGGCGCCGCGGACCTCGTCCCGCTGACCGGCCTGACCAAGCGTCGGGTGCGCGCCGTCGCGGACGCCCTGGGTGCCCCCGCGCAGCTGGTGTGGAAGACGCCCACGGCGGACCTGGAGACCCTCGACCCGGGCAAGGCCGACGAGGACGCGCTCGGTGTCACGTACGACGACATCGACGACTTCCTGGAGGGCAAGCCGGTCGGTGAGCAGGCGTTCGAGACGATCGCCCGCCGCTACCGCCTCACCGAGCACAAGCGGCAGCTGCCGATCGCGCCGTAGGACGTGCGCGGGGTCCCACGGGACACGCGCCGGGCCCCGTGGGATGGTGGAGGGGGAGGCGCAGGGGGGACGGAACCGGCCCGGGACGGGGCGGCCGCGGTTTCGCGGCGGCCCGCCGGGGCGGGGAGAGGAACCCGGATGAAGGGCACGACGAAGAGCCGCGCGGCCACCGTCGCGTCCCGGCTGCTCGCGACCGCCGTACTGGCGGGCGGCGTGCTGGCGGGCGCCGGTCCGATGGCATCGGCGACGGATACGGGCGCGCCGGGTACGACGGCGCCGGGTACGACCACGGCGGATGGGCGACGGGCTCCGGCCGCGCCCTGCCCGAACACCCAGCTCGTGGTCAACAGCGCCCAGCGGGTGGGGGCGTCGGCGGTCCGCATCACCGTGATCAACGAAGGCCCGAAGCCGTGCGTGCTCCGGGGCTTCCCCACCGTGGCCCTGGCGGGCCAGGGTTCACCGGACAAGAACAGGCCGCTCCGTGTCGTCCGCGAAGGCCAGGCACGGGCGGTGACGCTGCCGGTCGGCGGACGGGCCTCGACACAGATCACCTTCTCGCCGGTGCTCGGCGAGGCCGACGGGTACTGCAAGTCCGGCGCCGCGCCGACCGTCGCGCCCTCGCTCGTCGTGGGCGTCGGCGGAGGAGGCCTCCAGGTGGCTCCGGAGGACGGCGGCGACTTCGCCCTGTGCGGCAACGGGGTGCGCGCCACCGCGTTCCGCTGAGGACCCTCGACCGGCCCCGGCCGGGGCCGGTCCGCCCGCGACCGTGACGGGAGCCGCACATGAAGGATCTGCCCCTGATACGACACCGCGTCACCGCCGTCGCGGCGGCGGCGCTGATGACGGGCGGCGTCCTGCTGGGGACCTCGGGCGCCGCAACGGCCGTCGCCGTCTCCCCGGTGGGGATCCCCGCCGAAGTGAGCCCGGCCGATCAGCAGGCCATCCTCGCGGAGACCAACGGCGTTCGCCGGCAGGCCGGTCAGCCGCCCCTGACGTGGGACACCGGGCTGGCCTCCGCCTCGCAGGCGTGGGCCGACGACCCCCGGTCCACCGCGGGCGGCGGGCTCCGGCACGACGACTCCGCCGCCGGCGCCGAGAACATGTCGGGAGCCCCGCCGAGCGGAGCCACCGCCCAATGGGCCGGCGAGAAGGCCGCCTACGACGCCGACTCCGACCACGACCCGGAGACCAACGCCGCCGGCTACGCCGCCTGGGGGCACTACGCCAACATGACCGACGGCTCGTACACGAAGATGGGTTGCGGGGCGAAGAGCGGCGTTCCCGTCCCCGGCGAGGGCTGGGTCACCGTGTGCCGCTACAACTGACCTGCCGTCAGACACCGTGCCGCCGACGGGTATTGCCGCTGCCCGGTCGAAAACCCGTGGCGACGCCACGGACCGGGCCGTTACGCTCCCCAGCGCCCCGGGCCGCCGCACAGCCGGCCGCCTTATTCCCCCGCGCAGCAAGGAGATCCGTGTCCCACGGGAAGATGCACGCCGACGAGGTCGACATCGACGCGGCACTGGTCGGGCGCCTGGTCGCCGCGCAGTTCCCCCAGTGGGCGGCGCTGCCCGTCACCCCGGTGCGCTCCGCGGGTACCGACAATGCCATGTACCGGCTGGGCGAGGACATGGTCGTGCGCCTGCCCAGGGTCCCCGGCGCCGCGGGCCAGGTGGCCAAGGAGCAGCGGTGGCTGCCGCTCCTCGCTCCCCACCTGCCGCTGGACCTGCCCGTGCCCCTCGGCGAGGGCGTGCCGGGCGAGGGCTTCGGCATGCCCTGGTCGGTGTACCGCTGGCTCGAAGGCGGAGACGCCCATGACGAGCCCCCGGCGGACCCGGCGGACGCGGCGACCGGTCTGGGCCGCTTCGTGGCGGCCCTGCGGCGGGTCGACGCCACCGGTGGGCCCCGGTCGTTCCGGGGCGGGCCGCTCGCCGGCCGTGACGACGACGTGCGCGCGGCGATCCGCGAGCTGGGCGCGGACGGCACCGTGGACGCCGACACCGCCACCGCCGCCTGGGAGGAGGCCCTGGGACTCCCCCAGTGGGAGGACGCACCGGTCTGGGTGCACGGCGACCTGCTGCCGGGAAACCTGCTGGTCCGCGGCGGAAGGATCAGCGCCGTCATCGACTTCGGCACCGTCGGGGTCGGCGACCCCGCCTGTGACATGCTGCCCGCCTGGACCCTGCTCACGTCCGCCAACCGCGACCGGTTCCGCGACGCCGCGGGGGCCGACGACGGGACCTGGGCGCGCGGGCGCGGCTGGGCCCTGTGCTTCGGGCTCACGGCCCACCGCTACTACCGGGTGACGAACCCGGTGCTCGCCGGCATCGGCGGGCGCGCGGTGTCCGAGGCCCTCGCCGACTTCCGCCGGGCGGCCTGAGCCGGCCCCGGCCGCCGGCCCGGGCACCGCCCCGGACCGCCCGTCGCCGGGCGTCCGTCGCGGCCCGGGCGCTGTGACTCCGCCCACCCGCACTTGACCCACGAAGGAAGGGTTACCTAAGTTCATGGGCATGAGCCCGCACCACCCCACCCCTCCCCCCGGCCAGGACGGCCCCGCCGACCGGCCGGACGGCGTCCCGCCGGTCGCATTCACCGTCGACCTCACCTCCCAGGAAATGCTCCGGAGGACCCAGGTGATGGCCGCCCTCGGTTCGGACTGGGACCCACTGGAGGTGCTGCGCGGCGAGGAGGCGGCGTACGACCTGTTGTACTCCGGCCTGGACGACGAGCAGCAGCGCGTGTACGAGGACCTGGTCGCGGCCGGGGTCCTCCCCCGGCGCGGGGGTGGCCATGCTGCCGCTTGACCCCCAGGCGGACATCGGCCGCCGGGCGTGGGTGGCCTGCCCCAACTGCGACGACACCCGGTCGTGCGAGCCGTGCGGGGAGGGGCGTACGTGCTCCCTGCACTGGCGCTACATGCTCTCCAACTCCGGCAGCCTGCTCCACCTCCAGTGCCCGGGCTGCACGCACATCTGGTCCCACGAAACCGGCTTCGGCGCGACCCGCTCCCTGTGGAGCCGCATCACCAGCGGCCTGACCCGCTGACCCGGCCGGCGGCCGGGGCCGGAACCCGACGCCGCCCGGGCCGCCCCGGCAACCGGGCCCCGCGGGCGCCCCGTTGCCCTTCCCGGTGCAGGATGACGGCATGGAACCCCTGCTCGCCTCCCTGCCCGACGCGTTCCGGACCGTCCGCTACGCCGCCTCCCGCTACCCCGGATCGCCCGCGGTGAGCCGGCTCCCCGGCCTCGCCCCGGGCGCCAACTGCCAGCTCTTCGCCTACGAGGTGCTGCGGCACTTCGGCAGGTACGTGCCCCCGCTGCGCTCCAGCGAACTGTGGGACGACACCCGGCACACCACGCGGGTCACGGAGCCCGGGGTGCTCGACCTGCTCTTCTTCAACGCGGATCCGGAGCCGTTCGGCGCGCACGTCGGTGTGTGGGCCGGTGACGACGCGGTCCTCCACCTCTGCGCGGAAGTGGGCCGCCCGGCCCTGTGGAGCCTCGCGGACTTCACCGCCCGGTCCCGATACCGCGTCCTGCTCGGCGCCAAACGGGCGGGCCCGTCCGGCGATCCGGAGACCCGGTCACGGCACTAGAACGCGCCGGCCCCCACCACGTAGAAGATGCCGAGGCCGACGATCACGCACATGCCCTGGATGATCCAGAACCGGACCACGACGAGGACTTCGGACCAGCCCTTGAGTTCGAAGTGGTGCTGGAGCGGGGCCATGCGGAAGACGCGCTTCCCGGTCAGTTTGAAGGAACCGACCTGGATGACGACCGACATCGTGATGAGTACGAAGAGGCCGCCGAGCAGGGCGAGCAGCAGTTCGGTCCGCGAGCAGATGGCGAGGCCCGCGAGCGCGCCGCCGAGCGCGAGGGAACCGGTGTCGCCCATGAAGATCTTCGCGGGTGAGGTGTTCCACCACAGGAAGCCGAAGCAGGCACCCATCAGGGCCGAGGCGACGACGGCCAGGTCGAGGGGGTCGCGCACCTCGAAGCAGCCGGAGGGCTCGACCAGGGCCAGGGCGTCGGCGCACGACTTCTGGAACTGCCAGACGCCGATGAAGGTGTACCCGCCGAAGACCATCACCGCGGCGCCGGTGGCCAGTCCGTCGAGGCCGTCGGTGAGGTTCACGCCGTTGGACATCGCAAGGATCATGAACAGGGCCCAGACGACGAACAGCACGGGGCCGAGCGACCAGCCGAAGTCCGTGACGAACGAGATCCGCATGGAGGCCGGCGTCTGCCCGCGTCCGTCGGCGAACTGGAGGGACAGGACGGCGAAGGCGATGCCGACGGTCAGCTGTCCGGACATCTTCGCCTTGGCCCGCAGGCCCAGCGAACGCCGCTTGACGATCTTGATGTAGTCGTCGACGAACCCGACGAGTCCCATGCCGGCCATCAGGAACAGGACCAGTACGCCCGGGTAGGTGGGGGGCTCGCCGGTGAGCAGCTTGGTGAGCGCGTACGCCACGAGCGTGGCCGCGATGAAGGAGATGCCGCCCATGGTGGGCGTGCCCTTCTTCCCCGCGTGTCCGCGCGGGCCGTCGTCGCGGATGAACTGTCCGTATCCCTTGCGGGCCAGGACCTTGATCAGCAGCGGGGTGCCGGTCAGGGTGAGGAGAAGGCCCAAGACCCCTGCGAAAAGTATCTGGTTCACCGCCCCATCATCCCTTCCGGGGTCCGCGGGCCCGGCGGGTGGTCGGCCGTCAGGCCCGTGCGGGGCCGGGGCGCCGGCCGCGACGACGGCGCCGGCCGTGAAAGCGCGGAGGAAGTACCAAGGTCGCCTTTGCAGTCATCCTGTATGACCGTTATCGTCGGTTTCATGGACGTGGTGGACCCAGTGGACTCGGTGGACACTCCGGAGCCGACGGAGCCGACGGAACCGACGGACCCCGACGACGCGGGGCAGCGGCTCCGGGAGACCGCCGAGGAGCTCCAGCTGGTCGTGGGCCTGATGGTGCGGCACATGCGCATGGCCTCCGCCGGGAGCGGGGTGACGCTCTCGCAGGTATCGGTCCTCAAGCGCCTCGACCGTGACGGTCCCCGGACGGTCACCGACCTGGCCCGGGCCGAGAAGATCCGCCCCCAGTCCCTCAACGCCACGGTCGCCGCCCTCCGGGCCGGCGGCTACGTCGAGCGCACCCCGCACCCCACGGACGGCCGCCGCAAGGTCATCGCCGTGACGGACCGGGGCCGCCGCCTCGTGGCCCGGCGCCAGGAGGCGGGCCGCGGCCGGCTGGCCGACCTGATGGGCCGCCGCCTCACCCCCGCCGAGCAGCGGACCGTGGCCGAGGCGGTCCCGCTCCTGCGACGGCTCGCCGAAGCCTGACGCCCACCCGGGCGGGCATCCCGCTCCGCCCGGGTCCCACCGACGGAGGAAGCACCCCCCATGAGCGACGCCCTGACCATCGACGACGACACCGCGCTGGTCCTCATCGACCTGCAGAACGGCATCCTGGCCCTGCCCACCACCCGGCCCGCCGACGAGGTCCTGCGCCGGGGCGTCCGGCTCGCGGAGGCCTTCCGCGCCCGCAAGCTCCCCGTGGTCCTGGTCAAGGTCGCCTGGTCCCCCGACGGCGGCGACCTGCCCACCCTCGAAGTCGACCGCCCCGGCCCCGCCTCCGCACCGCCCGCCGCGTTCTCCGAGATCCCCGCCGAGCTCGCCGCCCTGGGCGACGTCGTGGTCACCAAGCGGCACTGGGGCGCCTTCACGGGGACCGAGCTCGACCTCCAGCTCCGCCGCCGCGGCGTCCACCGCATCGTCCTGGCCGGCATCTCCACCAGCATCGGCGTCGAATCCACCGCCCGCACGGCCTGGGAACACAGCTACCGGCTGGTGTTCGCCGAGGACGCCACCGCCGACACCGACCCCGAGGCGCACGCCCACAGCTTCGGCCGGATCTTCCCCCGGATCGGCAAGGTGAGCACCACGGACGAGATCGTCGACGCCCTCGGCGCCTAGGCCGTCCCTTCCGGATCTTGCTGGGCCGGGGCCGCCCGGAAGCCCTGCCTCCGGCGGCGTACGCTGGATGGAACGCCGCACCTCGCGCCTCCGGGGCGCCCGCGCCGGGCAGCCCGTACCCCATGAGGTGCACGCTCGCCGCGCACGATCCAGGGAGGCGGCGCGTGACCGATCCGTTCGGCTTCCTCAGGATCCCCCGCGAGCCCGTCCCGGCCCGCCCCGTCGGGGAGCGGCTGCGCGACTGGCGCGAGGTCCACGCGGGGCAGACGCTGCTCCCGCTCGTCTCCCGGCAGGCCGGCCGCTGCATGGACTGCGGGATCCCGTTCTGCCACGTCGGCTGCCCGCTCGGGAACCTCATACCCGAGTGGAACGCGTACGCCGCACAGGGCGACTGGCTCGCCGCGTACGAGCGCCTGCACGCCACCAACAACTTCCCGGAGTTCACCGGCCGGCTCTGCCCGGCGCCGTGCGAGGACGCCTGCGTCCTCACCATCAACGCGGATCCGGTGACCATCAAGAACGTCGAACAGGCCATCGCGGACGAGGGGCTGCTCCGCGGCTACATGGCGGCGCGGCCGCCGGAGCGGCGCAGCGGCAGGACGGTGGCCGTCATCGGCTCCGGGCCGGCCGGACTGGCCGCCGCGCAGCAGCTGACGCGGGCCGGGCACACGGTCGTCGTCCACGAACGGGCCGACCGGATCGGCGGCCTGCTGCGCTACGGCATCCCCGAGTTCAAGATGGAGAAACGGCACCTCGACCGCCGGATCGAGCAGATGCGGGCCGAGGGCACGCTCTTCGTGACGGACTCGGACATCGGCGGCGCGGTCGGCGCCGACGGCCTGCGGGACCGCTGCGAGGCGCTCGTCGTCGCGATCGGAGCCGGGGAGCGCCGGGAGCTGCCGGTGCCGGGGCGGGAGCTGGACGGCATCCATCAGGCGATGGACTACCTGACCTTCGCCAACCGGGTCCGGGAGGGCGACCTCGCCGTGGCGCCTGTCACGGCCGAGGGGCGGCACGTGGTGATCGTCGGAGGCGGTGACACCGCCTCGGACTGTCTGGGCACGGCCCTGCGGCAGGGCGCCCTCTCCGTGATCCAGCTGGACATCAACCCGGAGCCCGGGCCCGGCCGGGAGGACGGCGAGCCCTGGCCGGTGTACCCGAAGGTGTACCGGATCTCCCACGCGCACGCCGAGGCCCGCGGCCGCGCGGGCCGCGACCCCCGGCTGTTCTCCAGCGCCACCCTGTGCTTCGAGGGGGACCCTGCGGGCCGGGTGCGGGCGCTGCACCTGAGCGCCGTCGAGCCGGCCGCCCGCAGGCCCCTGACCGGCACCGAGCGGGTACTGCCCGCCGGCCTGGTCCTGCTGGCGCTGGGCTTCGGCGGCCCGGAGCGGGCGGGCGGGCTGCGCCGGCAGCTGGGGCTGGAGCTCGACGGCCGCGGGAACCTGGCCCGCGACGACGGTTTCGCGGCCTGCGGAGGGCGGGCGCCCGGGGTGTTCGTCGCGGGCGACGCCGGCCGGGGGCAGTCGCTCGTGGTGTGGGCCATCGCGGAGGGCCGGGCGGCGGCGGCCGCGGTCGACCGCTACCTGACCGGCTCCACCTGTCTTCCGGCGCCGATAGCCGCCCACGACCGGCCGATGACGGCCCTGGGCCGCATGCGCTACGGAACGCAATAGCGCGGCGGGCGGCCCGGGACCCTCCCGGCGGGCTCAGGCCTTGCGGCGGGCGAGGCCGGCCGCCACCAGGAGGGCGGTGACGATCACGAGGGCCGCGTCGACCGCCAGGACCGTCCGTACCCCGCCGAAGAGGGAGTCGCCGGTGGTGGCCAGGACACCGAGCAGCGGGATGCCGATGGTGATGCCGACCTGCTGGGTGGTGGTGACGAGGCCGGTGGCCAGGCCCTGCTCATCGTCGGGCACGCCGCTGGTGACGGTCACCCCGTACGAGATGATCGCGCCGAGGTGGCACATGCTGGCCAGCGATACGGCGACGGTCGCGAGCAGTGCGCCGGACTGCGTGCCCACGCCGAGCAGCGCGGCGGTGAACAGGCCCTGGCCCAGCAGCCCGCCGGCCAGCGTGCGGCGGGCGCCGAAGCGGCCGATGATCCGGGGGGCGTACGTGCCGGCGAGGACGGAGGCGATGCCCTGGACTCCGAAGACCAGTCCCGTGCGGAAGGGGGAGAGGCTCAGGGTCTCCTGGAGGTAGAGGGTCAGGACGAAGACGACCGTGGACATCATCGAGAAGGTCACCAGGCCGCCGATGTTGCCCCAGGCGACGGTGCGCCGCTTGAGCATGGGCAGCGAGACCAGCGGCGCCGGGGACTTCGACTCGACCACCACGAAGGCGGCGAGCAGGACGAGCCCGGCGGCCAGGGTGCCCCACACGTCGGGGCCGCCGAAGCCGCGCTGGGCCGCCGTCGACAGGGCGTAGATCAGGGCGAGCAGGCCGCCGGTGACGGTGACGGCGCCCGGTACGTCCAGCCGGGGCCGCTGCGGGGTGCGGGACTCGGGCAGCAGTCGGGGTGCCAGGCACAGCACGATCAGGGCGGCGAGGGCGAGCAGGCCCATCGTGGAGCGCCAGCCGAGGGTGTCGGTCATGACGCCGCCGAGCACCATGCCGACGGTGAAGCCGAGGGACAGCAGGGTGCCGGAGATGCCCAGCGCCCGGTCGCGCAGGGGGCCTTCGGGGAAGGTGGTGGTGAGCAGGGCCATGCCGGTCGGGACGATGGCCGCCGCGCCGAGGCCCTGGAGGGCGCGGCCGGTGAGGAAGGACGCCGGTCCCCAGGCGAGGGTGGCGAGGACCGATGCCGCGCCGAAGACCGCGAGGCCGGTCAGGAACAGCCGCTTGCGGCCGTACAGATCGGCGATCCGGCCGAAGAGGAGCAGGAAGCCGCCGGAGGGCAGGGCGAAGGCGGTGACGGCCCATTGGAGGGCCGACTGGCCGAGGCCGAGGTCCTTGCCGAGGACGGGCAGCGCCACGTTCAGTACGGAGAAGTCGAGCGCCACCATGAACTGGGCGGCGCAGAGCACGAAGAGGACGAGCCGGGCCCGGCCGGAGAGCCGGTCGCCGCCGGGCTGCTCGGGGCTCGTGGCGGCGGGGGACGTCGTATCGGGTGCGGTGGTCGTGGTCGGTGTGTCGATCGCCATGGTCACACCATCACGGCCGGGGAATGCCCGTGCAGAGTGGGAACTTATCCTGTTGGCGGCACCACCAGGGAGCCGACTGGGGGGATTCCGTGGCCATACCGATCGACCAGCACCGCCGGACGGAACTGCGCGGGTTCCTGATGAGCAGGCGCGCGAGGATCACTCCGGCGGAGGCGGGCCTCCCCGACGGAGGGGCCCGCCGGCGGACACCGGGCCTGCGCCGGGAGGAGGTCGCCGTGCTGGCCGGGGTCGGGGTGTCCTGGTACCAGTGGCTGGAGCAGGGCCGCGACATCACGGTGTCCGCTCAGGTCCTGGACGCGGTGAGCCGGGTGCTGAAGCTGACGAGCGCCGAGCGCCGGCACCTGTACGTGCTGGCCGGACTCAATCCGCCCGCGCTCGAAGTCGCCCCGGGTGACCGGGACATGTGCCACGGCATGAAGCGACTGATCGACGCCTGGATGCCGTTCCCGGCGCACATCATGGACGCGTACTGGAACACGGTGATGTACAACGAGTCGGCCGCGCTGGTCTTCGGGATGCGTCCCGAGATCGTGCAGAACTGTCTGATCGACTTCTTCACCGACCCCATCTACCGCAGTCGGGCGACGCATTGGGAGCGGGTGGCCGGCGAGGTCGTGGCCCAGTTCCGGGCGGCCTGCTCGGAACATCCGGAGGACGAGGGGTTCCAGCAGGTCGTGGCGCAGGCGCGGGAGTTGAGCCCGGAGTTCGCCGCGTTGTGGTCGCGGCGGGACGTGCGTCCCGGCGGGCAGCTGGAGAAGCAGATGGAACACCCGCTGGCCGGTGCGCTGTACGTCGAGTCGACCCAGTTGCGGGTGCCGGCCCGGCCCGACCTGTCGATCGTGCTGCACACCCCGCTGCCGGGCACGGACACCGCCGAGAAGCTGGAGTGGCTGACGTCCCCGGAGGGGCGGCGCGGGCTGATGTACCCCGTCGCCGGCTGAAGCGCCGGTTTCCGGTACGGGCTGGGCCGGCGGCCGTGGTTCAGGCCCGGCGGGAGCCGAGGGTCTCGACGGCGCCGACCATGCGGTCCCAGAACCGTTCGGTGTCCAGGGTCACGGCGACCTTCGCGTTGACGGGGCGGCCCAGGTAGCGGTGGAGGTCCACGACCGTGGCCCCGCGGGTGTGGGTGCCGTGCAGTTCCACCGCGACGTGCGCGTCCACGCAGCCCACGATCGTCGGGTCGATGACCCGGGCCACCGCGACCGGGTCGTGCAGCGGCGGGTGGGGCATGCCCCACAGGCGGTGGTAGGCGGAGGCGAAGTAGGCGAGCAGTTCGGCGCAGGTGCGGCCGAGTTCGGTGCCGAGGCCTTCGAAGCGGGCCAGGACGTCGGGGGTGGCCAGGGCCTGGTGGGTGACGTTGAGCCCGCACATGGTGAGGGGCACTCCGCTGCCGAAGACGACGGCCGCGGCCTCCGGGTCGGTGTAGACGTTGAACTCGGCGGCCGGGGTGCGGTTGCCCCGCTCGGTGGACCCTCCCATCAGCACGATCTCCCGGATCCGGGAGGCGCATTCGGGATAGCGGGTCAGCAGCAGGGCGATGTTCGTCAGCGGGGCGGTCGGCACGAGCGTGACGGGCTCGGGGTGTTCGCTCAGGATCCGGTGGATGACGTCCACGGCGTGCCCGGGGACCACGTCGACCTCGGGGGGCGGGAAGCGGGGTCCGTCGAGCCCGGACTCGCCGTGCACGTCGGCGGCGACGGCCAGCGGCTGGAGCAGCGGGCGGTCGCACCCGGCGGCGAGGGGCACGTCGGTGATCCCGGCGAGGGTGCACACGCGGCGGGCGTTGAGGGTGGTCTTGTCCAGGGTCTGGTTGCCCGCGACGGTGGTGATGGCCAGGAGGTCGACCGCGGGGTCGGCGGCCGCGAGCATGATGGCGAGGGCGTCGTCGTGGCCGGGGTCGCAGTCGATGATCATCGGTACGGGCACGGGCGGTCCTCCGCGTCGGTTTGCCGGACGGGCCCAGTGTGCCCGCGCCGGGCCGTGCGGGCCGCCCGTTCCGGCGCGCCGGGGCGCGCGTCGCCCGGTACCTGTCCGGATCCCGCCCCCGCCCGCCGCCCCGGTCCGGCGGGGAGGCGCGGCCCGGTGCGGGCCGCTCGGGTGCGGCTTTCTTAGCGGAACGTTAGATCTGTGCGGCGGACCTTGTCCGGTGGCGGCGGCCCCCCGCATGCTCTGGGCACTCCCCCACCGCCGGGGCGTTTCCCCTCTCCCATCAGGGACTTCCCTCTGGAGCCGCCATGTCCTCGTCCGTCGCCGTGCCCGCGCCGCCACCCGCGGACGAACGCCGGAAGCGCCGCCTCGCCCTGATCGGCGGGTCGCTGGGCAATCTCGTCGAGTGGTACGACTGGTTCGTCTACGCCAGCTTCGCGATCTACTTCGCGGACTCGTTCTTCCCCGGCGACAATCCGACCACGCAGCTGATGAACACGGCGGGGATCTTCGCCGTCGGCTTCCTGATGCGCCCCGTCGGCGGGTGGATCCTCGGCCGGGCGGCCGACCGGCACGGCCGCAAGAGCGCGCTCACGCTCACCGTGACGATGATGTCGGTGGCGGCCCTGCTCATCGCCGTCGCCCCGACGTACGGCCAGGCCGGCTACTTCGGCGCCCTGGTGCTGCTGCTCGCGCGGCTGCTCCAGGGGATGAGCATCGGCGGCGAGTACGCGGCCAGTGCCACCTACCTCACCGAGGCGTCGGCCCGCAACCGGCGCGGGCTGGGCTCGTCGTTCCAGTACGTGTCGATGACCTGCGGCCAGCTCCTCGGCCTGGGCATCCTCATCACGATGCAGCACACGCTCACCACGGCCCAGCTGGAGAGCTGGGGCTGGCGGATCCCGTTCGTCCTCGGGGCCCTGTTCGCGGTGGTCGTCTTCTGGCTGCGGCGACGGCTCCAGGAGACCGACGCGTTCAAGGAACAGTCGTCGGGCGACGCCGCCCACGACGACAGCACGCGCGGCACGCTGAAGGTCCTGTGGCAGCACCGGCGGCAGGCCGGACTGGTCATGGCGCTCACCCTCGGCGGCACCGTGGCCTACTACACGTACACCACCTACCTGACCAAGTACCTGGTCGGCAGCGCGGGCCTGCCGAAAACCACGGCCACCCTGGTCAGCTTCACCGCGCTGGCGCTCTTCGCGGTGCTCCAGCCCTTCGCCGGGATGCTGTCCGACCGGATCGGCCGCCGCCCGCTGCTGATCACCTTCGCGGTGGGCTGCACGGTCGGCACGTACCCGATCATGACCGCGCTCGGCTCGGCGTCCTCGTACTGGTCCGCGCTGGGGCTGTCCCTGCTCGCCCTGGTGATCGTCACCGGCTACACCTCCATCAACGCGGCGGTCAAGGCCGAGCTGTTCCCCACCCGGGTGCGGGCCCTGGGCGTGGCCCTGCCGTACGCGATCGCCAACGCCCTCTTCGGCGGGACGGCGGAGTACGTGGCGCTGTGGTTCAAGAAGAGCGGCCACGAGAGCATGTTCTTCTGGTACGTCTCCGGGTGCGCGCTGATCTCCCTCGTCACCTACGTGCTGATGCCGGACACCCGCAACGCGGCGCTGAGCCGTGCCGAGGAGGAGGCCGACGCGACCGCGCGGGCGGCTGCCGCCGACGGCGGGGCGGCCCGGCCGGAGCCGACGGCCCCGGCGGAGGCCGCGCGCTGACCCGCCCCGGTGACCGGGGGCGACGGCTCCCGTAGGCTGCTGCCTCCCAGGTCACGCGTCACACGAGGGAACCGTCTATGCACGCGCTGCTCGTCGAGGACGACGACCGCATGGCGCACGCCCTCGCGACCGCGCTCGCCCAGCGCGGCCACAGCGTCCGCAGGGTCGGCCGGGCCCTGGACGCCCTGCGGCACGTGCACGAGGCCGAGTTCGTGCTGCTCGACCTGGGGCTGCCCGACCTCGACGGACTGGAGCTGCTGCGCCGGCTGCGGACCGTCTGCGACGCCCCGCTGATCGTGGTGACGGCGCGCTGCGGGGAGCGGGACATCGTGCAGGGGCTGCGGGCCGGCGCCGACGACTACGTGGTCAAACCGTTCCGGATGGCCGAGCTGATGGCCCGCATCGACACCGTCCGCCGCCGGACGGGCGCCCGCCCGGGTCCCGCGGGCGCCGAGCCGGCGGAGGCCGCCGGGCGGACGGTGCGGAGCGGGGACGTCGAGGTGGACCTGGCCGGGCGGACCGTGACGGCGGCGGGCCGCCCCGTCCGGCTGACCCGCCGGGAGTTCGACGTACTGGCCTTCCTGGCCGGCCGGCCCCACGAGGTGCACTCCCGGGAGGAGATCCTGGACCGGATCTGGGGAGACGCCTTCCTCGGCGCGTCCCGCTCCCTGGACGTGCACGTGGCGGGCATCCGCTCGAAGACCGGCCGCCCCGGGCTGGTGCGCACCGTCCGCGGCTACGGGTACCAGCTCGGTGCGCCGGCCGCCCCGGACGGACCGGACGACGGGCCGGACGGGCCGGACGACGGGCGCGGCACGGCGAGCGGGCGGGACGGCGGGCCGTGAGGCGCCGGCTCCTCGCGGTCCTGACGGTGCTCATGGGAGTCGCCGCGCTGCTGCTCAGCGTCCCCCTGGCCGACGCCTACGCCCGGGGCCGGACCGAGCACCTGCTCCTGCAACGGCGTTCGGAGGCCGTACGGTTCGCCGACCTCGCCGAGCGGATGCGCACCGACGCCGACCGGTCCGAGCTGTCCTCGGAGATCCGCCGGTACGCCGAGCTGTACGGGGCCGGGGTCGTCGTGGTCGACACCGGGGGCGCCACGGTCGCACGGGCCGGAACGTGGCGCTCCGGTGAGGGGGCGGCCGCGGACGCCCGGGGCCGCGCCCTCACCGGCCGGTCCACCGACCGGCTGCCGACCCTGCGCCCCTGGGGTCCGGACACGGTCGTGCTCGCGGAGCCGGTGGGCCGGGACGAGCGGGTCAGCGGAGCCGTCCTGATGTCCCTGCCCACGGACGCGGCCCGGCGGGACGTGACGCTGCGCTGGGCGCTCATCGCGGCCGGGGCGGTCGCCGCCTTCGCGGCGGCGGCGCTGGTCGCCGCGGGCATCGCGCGCTGGCTGCTGCGGCCGCTCCTCGACCTGGACCGGGCGGTGGAGAAACTGGCCGCCGGAAGCCTCCGGGCGCGGGCCGTGTCCGGCACCGGGCCGCCCGAGCTGCGCCGGCTGCGGCTCCACTTCAACGCCATGGCGCAGGCCATGGCCGACTCCATCGGCCGCCAGCGCGACTTCGTCGCCGACGCCTCCCACCAGCTGCGCAACCCGCTGGCCACGCTCGTCCTGCAACTGGAGAACGTCGAGCCGTACGTCGCCGCCGGGCCCGGCCTGGCCGAGCACGCCCGGGCCCTGGACGAGGCGGAGCGCCTGGAGGAACTGCTCGACGGCCTGCTGGCCCTGGCCCGCGTGGAGTCCGGCACGGCCGAGCTGCACGACCAGGACGTGTCGGGGGCGGTGCGCGCCCGGGTGCGGGCGTGGACCCCCGTGTTCGCCGGGGCCGGGCTGGAACTGACGTGCGCGTGCCCCGCGGAAGGGCTGCGTGCGCGCGGCCTGCCCGACGCGGCGGGCCGGGTCCTGGACGCGGTCCTCGACAACGCGGTCAAGTTCGTGCCGCCCGGCGGCCGCGTGGAGGTGAGCGCGCTGCTCGGCGCGGACGGGGAGGCCGTCGTACGGGTCGCCGACGACGGGCCGGGCGTGCCCGAGGGGCAGCGGGATCTGCTGCTGCGGCGTTTCGCCCGCTCCCCCGCGCACCAGAACGTGCACGGCAGCGGGCTGGGGCTGGCCATCGCCGAGGAGATCGCCCGCGTCAGCGGGGGCCGGCTCGGTGTGAGCGGCAACGTGCCGCACGGTTTGGTCGTGGAGCTCCGGCTGCCGCCCCCGGCTCCCGCGTGAGCGGCCCGTGGCCGCTCAGCCGTACACCTCCCGGTAGTGCGCGACCGCGCCGGGGTGGAGGGGGACCGCGCCGGTCGAGATGGCGAAGCGGGGCTCCAGCCGGGCCCCGGCGGTCACCTCCCGCAGCAGGTCGCGCCACCGGTCGAAGACCACCCGGAGCAGGTCGCGCACCGCGCCGTCCGGTACGCCCCGGCGGGCCAGGAGGTAGTTGCCGACGCCTATGGTCGCCACCGGTGCGGTCAGCCCGTACACCCCGGCCGGGAGCGTGACCGCCGTGTAGACGGGGCCGTACCGCTCGCGCAGCGCGCTCACGTGGCCGTCGAGCGGCAGGAACCGTACGGGGCGCTGCCCGGTCAGCTCGGCCAGGGCGGGGGTGGGGACGCCCCCGGACCAGAACAGCGCGTCGACCGCGCCCTCGCGCAGCGCCGACACCGACTCGGCGAGGCCCAGTTCCCGCTCCCGCGCGGCGGCGCCGCCGTCGACTCCGGCGGCCCGCAGCACGCGGCCCGCCACCACCCGCACCCCCGACCCGGCCGCGCCGGCCGCGACGGGGCGTCCCGCGAGCTGCTCCACCGCGCGGACGGGCCCGTCGCGCGGGACGAGGAGGTGGGTGTAGTTCACGTAGATCCGGGCCAGGGCCGTCACCGGGGCGGGCCGTGCGAACGGTTCCCGCCCCAGGACCGCGTCCTCGGCCGCGTCGGCCATGGCCAGGGCCAGGTCGACGGATCCGTCCTCCAGCTGCCGCAGGTTGTCCACGCTGGCGGCGGTGGCGACCGGGACGATCTCCAGGCCGTGGCCGCTCGCGGCTACGGCCCGGGCCAGGGCCCGGCCGAACGCGTTGTACGGGCCGCCCTCCGGGCCGGTGGCGAGCCGCAGCCGCCGCACCGGTCCGGAGCCGGCGGAGCACCCGGTCAGCGCGGCCGCGACCGCCCCGAACCCGGCTCCCATCACCCGTCGGCGGCTGGGCTCTGCTCTGGTCACGCCGCCAGCGTAGGGGCTGCCCGGCCGGGTCCGGTACGGGCCCCGGCTGCCGAAAACCCGTCGCTGCCGGGCCCGCTTCCCGTGATCATGGCGGGTATGCGCAACGAACCCGTCGAGCAGGCACGCCGCATCGCCCGTGACCGCTTCCCCGATGCCCTCTCCGTGATCCTGGCCGGGTCCACGGCCTCCGGGCGGGCCACGGCGAGCAGCGATCTGGACATCGCGGTACTCGTCGCGGACGGGGCCGGGACGGCCCGGGAGACGGTCCGCTCCGAAGGGCGCGTCGTGGAACTGTTCGTGCACACCCGCACGGGTCTCGCCGAGCTCTTCGCCGCGGACCGCGCCTCGCGTCGCGCGGTCCTCCAGCACATGTACGCCTCGGGTCTGGTGCTGGCCGATCCGCGGGGCGACGCCGTCCGGGCCCGCGCCCTGGCCGAGGCGGACCTGCGGCAGGGTCCGCCCGCGCTGGACCCGCAGACCGTGGAGACCCGGCGGTACTCGCTGACGGACGCGCTGGACGACCTCGCCGACGCCCGGGACCGCTTCGAGGGGCTGGCCGTGGCCGGGTACGTGCTGGGCGCCGCGGCCGAGCTGCTCTGCGACCACCACCGGGCGTGGACGGGCGGCGGCAAGTGGCTGCCGCGGCGTCTCCTGGAGGCGGACGCGTCCCGCGGGGGCGCGCTGCTCGACGGGCACCTGCGGATGTGCGAGTCGGGCGACCCGGCGCCGCTGGCGGCCGCGGCGTCGGAGGTCCTCGCCCTGACCGGCGGGCCCCTGCGCGAGGGCTACCGCCGGACCTGGCGGGGTGTCGCCGGACCGCTCCCCGCGCCTGGGCGGTGACGTCCGCCCCGGGCCCCGGGGCCCGGGGCGGCGTCCTCGCCGGCGGCAGGACCCCCGCCAAGGGGGGACGGCCTACGACGAATCCGCACAACCTCCGTCGGCCCGTGGTCGGTTTCCGGCCCCGGGGTGGCCGGGATCATCGTTCCGTGACCGCTTGCCGGACACGTACGTTCCGTCGTGTGCGCTCCCGGCACGGGTACGGAACCAGCCCGCGGGGCGTGTGTTCCCGAGGACCGGCGGGACGCGCGACACCGACGTCGCGCGGGCCCGGGGTCCGGCACAGACAAGACGGAGGAGCCGCCCCATGGCTGTCGAAGGCCAGGACTACACCCGCGTGAACGGCTCCGCTCCGTCCGACACGGGAACCGGACCGGTCACGGTGGAGGCCTTCTTCTGGTACTCCGACTCGCACTCCTTCGAGCTCCAGCCGGTCCTGGACGCGTGGCGGAGCGGCCAGGGCGAGCGGGTCGCGCTCCGGTGGCTCCCCGCCGACTTCGACCGCAAGCCGGGGAGCCGCCAGAACTTCAAGCCGCAGCAGCGGCTGCACTTCGCGCTGGAGGCCCTGGGAGCCGTCGGCTTCCACGAGCGGGCCTTCAGTGCGATCCACCGGGGCCGCACGTACCTCAACACCGATGGGGCGATCCTCGCCTGGGCCGCCGAACAGGGCCTGGACCCGGCCGCCTTCGCCGCCGCCTTCGCCTCGCCCGAGGTGGACGCCGGGGCCCGGCGGGCCGACGCCCTGCTCCAGGCGTACGGCATCCAGGGGGTGCCGGCCCTGGTGGTCGACGGGCGGTTCCTGACCGGGCCGGGGCTCGTCCGGGAGACCTCGCCCGGCTTCCCGGGGACGCTGGCCGTCCTCGACGGGCTGGTGGCCGAGGTGCTGTCCGGGCGGGCGGCGGGGGCTCACCCGGTCGGGCGCCGCGCGGGGTTCTGAACTGGCCGTTCGGCGGCGGCGTACCTCCCGGGCCACCGGCCGGGCCGGGCGTCCCGGGCAAGCGGACGCGCCGGGCAGGCCGTGCGGCGGCACGTGCCCGGACCGGCGGCGCGGGTGCGTACGGCCCGCGACACGGGTGGCCGGTTCACGCCGGACCTCGGTCACCCTCCGCCGGTGATTCATTACTGTGTGCGGCGACCGCCAGCCCGCACCGAAGGAGTCCCGCGTGGAGCGCAGCCGTACCGACCTGAGGATCCGTGCCGTCCTCGCCGCGATGGGCGTCACCGCCGCCCTCGCGACCGCCCCCGCCGCCCAGGCGGCCCCGGCCGAGCCCGCCGGCCCGGCGGCCGTCTCCGCCGCGGCCGCCCCGTGCACCGGCGAGTTCAAGGGCGACAAGCGGCTCGGCCCCAAGCGCCTGCCGCACAAGTGGCAGCCGCCGGTCGGTCCGCTGCTGTCCCACTACCACCGCACGGGGCGGCTCTCCTCCTCCGAGTTCCTCAAGAAGTACTGGGAGGGCCCGGCCGACACCGGCGGCTGGAAGTACCCGCCGAACGACGGCTTCGCCGAGGTCAACGGCAACGTCGACAAGGCCCCCGAGCTGCTGCTGGAGGGGGAGGTCCTGGACCGCTTCGGCTCCGAGTTCGGCTCGTACCTCGCCCCGGCCGGGGACGCGTACGCCAAGCGGGCACTGCCCCCGCAGAACCTCAACACCCGCGAGGCGGAGTTCCCCTGCGACTACCACGTCTACCGGGTCACCAAGCGGTTCGTCGTCTGGGAGGGCTCCATCGCCCCCTGGTTCGAGCAGCCGGGCGGGGGACGGCAGATCAAGCTGGACCCGGCGTTCCTCGACCCGGGCGCGGGACAGCGGCTGAACGTCAAGTGGCTGCTCGACCAGGGCTACCTGGTCCGGGTCGCCCCGTGAGCGACCGGCGGGCACTCGGCCGGGCCCTCGCGGAGGCCGGGGTGCCCGCCGGGCACTACTGGATCGAGGGCGTGCACGAACCCGCTCCCACCCCGCCCGACTTCGCGTACCTGCGCGCGCGGCCGGGCGGGGGCTGGGAGACCGGGGTGTACGAGCGGGGTGCGTACGAGCCCGTCGCCGAGCACGCCACGGAGGCCGGGGCCTGCGCCCACCTGCGCGGCCTGCTCGGTGTCTGAGCCGGTCCGCCGGGTCAGGCGGCGGGCTTGGGGCGGGTGGTGCCGGGCAGGCAGGTGACCGCCCGGTTGAAGGTCTCGAACGCGCCGGCCGGGTTCTTCTTCCACAGCCACAGGTGCAGGGCGTAGTGCACCGGCTGGCCGGGGAAGTTCCCGCGCTGCGGTCCCTTGAAGGGGATGCCGAACATCGTGGGACGGTCGTCGGCCGTCGCCGTGTCCTGGTCCCGGTCGTACACGACCCACTGGACCCCGGTGAGGCGCTTGCCCCCGCGCCCGTCGTCCTCGTAGAAGAGGGCGGCGGGCTTCGCCGGGTCGACGGAGTTGTCGTAGCCGTGGTTGAAGTGCGGGTAGCCGAGCGCTCCGGCTCCCGCCCGCTCCACGCAGTACTTGTCCGGTACGTAGCCGGCCTTCACCGCGGCGGCGTGCAGCTGGAACGGCGCGGTCGCCCGGTAGACCGCCGCGCGGTCGGCGGCGGCCTTGGCGGTGTCCACGCCGGTGGCGGCGGGGGCGGCGACGGCCGCCAGGGTGGCGAGCGAGGCGGCCGCGGCGAGGGTGAAGGTCAGGGTTCGGGCCATGGGGGGCTCCTGGGGGGCGTCGTCCGGGGGAAGCCGGCCGGGCGGGGGCCGTGACGGCACGGCGCGGGCCCCGTCGCGGCGGGCCGGCCGCACCAGCAGCCCTTCCCCGCTCCGGGCCGCCGCCACCGGGTCCGTTCGGACGGCTGACGGCCGGTCGGCGGACGCTCCGGGTGCCTCCGTACCCCCCGGGCCGGCCCTGCCACCGCCGCCGGCCGGGGCGGGCCCGGGTCGTTGCGGCCCCGCGCACGCGGGCGTCCGGCTCACTCGAACGAGCAGCGGCCCGTTTCACGGTCCGGCGCCGCAGGGAACCCGTGAGTCGCCGGACGCGAACACCACGGAGGGTACGCACACATGGCGCAGGAGAATGCGGCACCGAACGGCGGCGAAGCGCTGCGGGACATCGTGTCGTCCGTGTCCAGGGGCGCGCCGGAGTTCCGGACGTGCCCGCACCCCGTCTACGCGGCCCTGCGCGAGCAGGACCCCGTGTGCCGGCTGACGCCCGCGCACGGGGTCGACACGTACCTGATCACCCGGTACGACGACGCCCGCGACGCGCTGTCCGACCCCCGCTTCAGCAAGAACATGCGCGGCGCGCTCGACACCTACCACGCCGTGTACGGCAGCTTCTTCGACGCCCTCGACGACAACGTCCTCAACTCGGACCCGCCCCGGCACACGCGGCTGCGCCGCACCCTGCGCAGCGCCTTCACCCCGCGGCGGGTGGAGGGGATGCGGCCCAGGATCACCGAGATCGCGGAGGGCCTCCTGCGGGACTGCCCGAAGACCGAGCCGGTCGACCTGATGTCGGCGTTCGCGTTCCCCTTCCCCATCACGGTCCTGTGCGAGCTGATGGGCATCCCGGAGGAGGACCGCCCGGAGATCCTCGGACAGTTCTCGGTGGTGACGCGGGCCCGGTTCGACCCCCGGATGAAGGCGGAGCTGAGGGCGGCCGAGGAATGGCTGCAGGCCCGGCTGAACCGGCTCATCGCGTACACGCGCGCCCACCCCTCGGACTGTTTCCTCAGTGACCTCATCCGGTCGGAAGAGGGCCTGGACGACGCGGAACTGGTCTCCTCCCTGTGGGTGCTGTTCTTCGCCGGACACAAGACCACCGCCTTCCAGATCGGGAACTCCGTCCTCGACCTGCTGCTCCGCCCCGACCAGCTGGAGAAGCTCCGGCTGGACCCCTCGCTGATCCCGCGGGCGGTGGAGGAACTCGTACGCTTCGAGGGTTCGGTGGAGACCTCCACCTTCCGGTACGCGGCCGAGGACGCGGAGGTCCGGGGCACGGTCGTCCCGAAGGGCGCGCTCGTGCAGATCGCCATCTCCTCGGCGAACCGGGACCCCGGCCAGTTCGACTCCCCCGACGTGCTGGACGTGACGCGCGAGGGCATCCAGAGCACGCACCTGGGCTTCGGGCACGGCACGCACTACTGCCTCGGGGCGCCGCTGGCCCGGCTCGAACTCGACATCGCGCTCTCCTGTCTGCTGCGGGAGTTCCCGGAGATGGAACTGGCCGACCCGCGGGAGAGCCAGGGGGCCTGGCTGAAGGGCCCGGTGGCGGCGTTCCGCGGCCTGGAGCGCCTCCTGCTCACCCTGGAGCCGGTGCTCCCCCGCACGGACCTCGCCCCGGAGCCCTCGCCCCGGGCCGTCGCGTCGCCGGCCGGGCCGGCCTCCGCGGCCCCCGTCGGCCCCGGTAACTGACCAGCCCCCTACGGACGGTGAACTGGCATGCCTGAATCTCCGAGCACCACCGGTCTGGGACTCCTGGGTACGGAGCCGGACGCACTCCGCGGCCTCGCCGACGCGGCCGCGGCGCCGGCCGCGGGAGCGGCCCACTCGGCCCGGTCGAAGATCGACATGCACCACCACTACTGCGCGCCCGAGTGGCGCGAGTGGGCCGTGCGGCACGAACTGATCGACCCGAAGCGGCTGCCCCCGTGGACCCGGCTCGACATCGAGGCCGCGATCGCCTTCATGGACCGCGCGGGCATCGTGACGGCCGTCCTCAAGCCCATGCTGCCGGCCCGCTACCACTCGTCGGCGCAACTGCGCGAGGCCGTCAACATCACGCTCCAGTCGATGATCGAGGTGGCGACCTCCCATCCCGGACGGTTCTCCTTCTACGTCCCCCTCTTCCTCGACGACCCCGACGCGTCCTCCTGGGCCATCCGGCGGGGACTCGGGCAGCTCGGCGCCGTCGGCGTGAACGTGACGGCCAACTACGGGGGCGTCTACCTCGGGGACCCGTCCTACGACGGCGTGTTCGCCGAGCTGAACGAGTTCTCCGCGGTGGTCGACACCCACCCGCACAACCTGCCCGACGGCCCACCCGGACCCTCCACGGTCCCCGGCATCCCCAACTTCATGTGCGACTTCCTGCTGGACACCACCAGGGCGGCCGTCAACATGATCAGCAAGCGGACGCTGGACCGGTTCCCGGACATCTCGGTGATCCTGCCGCACGCCGGCGGCTTCCTGCCGTACATCGCGACGCGCCTCCAGGCCCTCGGACGGTTCTGCGATCCGCCGGTGGAACCGGCCGCCGTCCGCGACTACCTGGGGCGTTTCCACTACGACACCGCGGGACCCATGGCGAGCGCGGCGACCCTCCTCGCGCACGTGCCCGCCGAGCGGATCCTCTTCGGCACCGACTGGCCGGCCGCCCCGGGCGACACGGTCACGGAGCTGGCGTTCCCCGCCCTCGACTCCGATCCGGCCTTCACTGCGGAGCAGCTCCAGGGGATCTACCACGACAACGCGCTGCGGCTGATCCCGCAGCTCGCCACCGTCTGAAGTCCGGCCCGCACCCCGCCCCCGATCCCCACGGAGCAGGTTCATGACCACCTCCACCCCGCTCGCCACGCTGACGGGCGACTACACGATCGACCCGGCCCACACCCGGATCGGATTCGTCGCCCGGCACGCCATGGTCACCAAGGTGCGCGGCTCCTTCGACGAGTTCGAGGGCTCCGCCCACCTCGACGGGGCCGACCCCTCCAAGTCCTCGGTGTCCGTCACCGTCAAGACCGCGAGCGTCGACACCCGCAACGAGCAGCGGGACGGCCACCTGCGCACCAACGACTTCCTGGACGCGCCCGCCTATCCGGACATCACCTTCGTGTCCACCGCGGTCAGGCAGCTCGACGAGGCCACCTTCCGCGTGACGGGGGACCTCACCATCAAGGACGTCACCCGGTCGATCGACATCGACTTCGAGTTCCAGGGCAGTGTCACGGACCCGCAGGGCAACCTGCGTGTCGGCCTGGAGGGCGCCGTACCGATCAGCCGCAAGGACTACGGCATCACCTGGAACGCGGCGCTGGAGGGCGGCGGCGTCCTCGTCGGCGACAAGGTGGTGCTGGAGTTCGAGGTGGCCGCCGTCCGCACTCCCTGACCTGCGGTCCGGAGCGCCCCCGGCGGCCGGGGGGCGCTCCCGGGCCGGGAGGGCGACGATGGGGAGTGTGGACGGGACGGGGCCGGCGGGCCGGGCCGTGCGCGAGCGCGCGCCCTGAAGGGGGTCGGTGCGACACGGGGCTGAGGCTGCCCAAGAGGGCGGGTACGGAATGTACGACGAGCCACTGGCGGATCTGATCAGCCACGCCGCGCAGGACGCGGGCGGGTGGCTCGGCGCCCTGCCGGTGGCCCTGCTCGCCACCAGCGGCGACGGGACGATCGTGCGCTGGAACCAGGGGGCGCAGCACCTGCTGGGGTACGCCCCGCCGCAGGTGCTGGGGCGGCACATCGCCGACTTGCTGCATCCGGGCGCGGACCGCAGCCTGGGCCGTTCCCTGTGGGAGACGGCCGCGGGCGGGCACGGGGTGATGGGGACGGTCACCGCGTGGCACCGCGACGGTCATCCGCTGGAGCTGGAGATCTGGGCCTGTCCCGTGCCCGACCGGCGCGACGGGGCCTCGGCGGTGCTCGTGTTCGCGGCCGACGCGCACGCCGCCCGTCGCATCCGGGGCTCGTCGGCGGTGTGGGACGGGCTGTTCGCCCGCTCGCCGGTCGGCATCGGCGTCCTCGACACCCAGCTGCGGTTCCTCCAGGTCAACCCGGCCCTGGAGGCGATGAACGGGCTGGCGGAGTCCGCGCACGTGGGCCGGCGCCTGGCCGAGGTGCTGCCGGAGGTGAACGCGGGCGAGATGGAGGAGGCGATGCGCCGGGTCCTGGCGACGGGCGAGCCCGTACTGGACCGGCGCCGCACGGGGCGCACCCCGGCCGACCCGGAGCACGACCGCGTGTGGTCGTGCTCGTACGTGCGCGTGGAGGATCCCGGGGGCCGGCCGATCGGGGTGATCGCCTCGCTCCTGGACATCACCGAGCAGCAGCGCGACCACATGGAGGCCGAGGCGGGGCGTCGCCGGCTCGCGCTGCTCAGCGAGGCCAGCGCCCGCATCGGGGCGAGCCTGGACCTGGAGCGCACCAGTCAGGAGCTGGCCGACCTGGCGGTCCCGCACCTGGCCGACGCGGTCACCGTCGACGTCCTGGACGTGCTGGCGCGGGGCGACGAGCCGGGCATGGGCCTGGCCGGCGGCGTCGCCCTGCGGCGTCTGGGCAAGGCACCGCTGACCAGCTCGGCGGTGACGGACGTCCTGGCACCGCTCGGCAGGACCCTCACCTTCCCGGCGGCGGCCCCGTACACCCAGGCCCTCGGGGCGCGGCAGCCGTTCCTGGTGGCCCGCTTCGACGAGCAGGCGATCGCCCCGGCGGCCCGCCACTCGCCCAAGCCGGAGCAGCTGTTCAAGGCGGGCGTGCACTCCTTCATGATGGTTCCGCTGACGGCGAGGGACGTGGTCCTGGGCGTCGCCACCTTCTACCGCACCCGGCCGGTCGGGCCGTTCGGCTCCGACGACGTCACCCTGGCCGGGGAACTCGCCGCGCGCACCGCCATCAGCATCGACAACGCGCGCCTGTACCGCCACGAGCACGAGACGGCGGTGGTCCTCCAGCGGAGCATGCTCCCGCAGCACGTCTCCCCGCCGGTGGGCATCGAGACGGCGCACCGCTACCTGGCGGCCAGCGACGTCAACGAGGTCGGCGGGGACTGGTACGACGTCCTTCCGCTGAGCGGCGGCAGGGCCGCCCTCCTCATCGGGGACGTCATGGGGCACGGCATCGCGGCCGCGGCGGTCATGGGGCGGCTGTCGGCCACGGTCCGCGCGCTGGCCCGGCTCGACATGCCGCCGACGGCGCTGCTGCACCAGTTGGAGGCGACCCTCGCGGATCTCGCCGAGCCGATGCTGGCCACCTTCCTGTACCTGGTCTGCGATCCGGCCACCGGCCGCTGCACCGTGACCCGGGCCGGGCACCCGCCGCCCGCGGTGGCGGAGCCCGACGGCACGGTCTACCTGGTCGACACCCCGCCCGGTGTCCCCCTGGGTGTCGGCGGCGTCGGCTTCACCACCACCGACTTCACCGTGCCGCCGGGCAGTCTCCTCGTGCTCTACACCGACGGCCTGGTCGAGGCCCGCAACCATGACATCGACGAGCGGCTGGGCGAGCTCACGCGGCTGCTCACCGAGCCGGAGCAGCCGCTGGACCACCTGTGCGACACGCTCATCACGCACCTGGTCCCGGCCTCCGCGGACGACGACATCGCCCTCCTCGCCGCCCGCATCGGCACGGTCCGGCGGTCGACGCCGGGCTGAGGGGTCAGCGGGCGGGGCGTACTCCGGTGAACACGGTGGCGGCGGACAGGAGGAAGGCGTCGGGGCGGCGCAGGATGCCCTCCGCGGACTCGGGGTCGACCAGGGCGTCGAGGGTCTTGCGGTCCTCGGCGTCCAGGTACTCGTCGTCGGTGTTGTCCCTCAGCCGGGTCAGGTGGCCGTGGAGGAAGGCGCGGGCGGGTTCGCCGAGGGGGGCCGGCAGGTCGAGGAGGTCGGTGAAGGCGCCCACGGGGCCGAGGCCGGCGCGGCCGAGCATCGCGGGCCAGTCCTCCGTCACGGAGGTGCTGCCGGGGAGTTCCGCCCGCATGGCCGCGAACCAGTGTTCCAGGGTGGCGTCGAGGCGGGCCTGGAGGCCCGGGGCGCCGATGCCGATGTCGCGGGGCAGGAAGCGCATCGGCAGACCGGCCTCCGCGACGGCGAGCACGCCGCCGGGCCGTAGCAGGGCGGCGAGTCCGTCGAGTGCCGCCTGCTGGTCGCCGAGGTGGTGGACGGCCTTGCTGCTCCAGATCAGGTCGGCGGCTCCGAGCCCGGCGAGGCCCTCGGGCAGCTCCGCGTGCGAGGTGGTGATCCGGCCGTGGAGGCCGAGTCGTTCGGCGCGGGCCAGGGTGTGGTCGAGGAGGGCCGGGGTGCCGTCCACGGCGACGACCTCGGCCTGCGGGAAGGCCTCGGCGAGGACGCAGGTCATCACGCCGGGCCCGCTGCCGATGTCGAGGACGCGCCGGACCGGGGTCCGCGGGCCGAGCAGTTCCCCGAGGCGGGCGGCGGTGCGGCGCAGGAGGGGCAGCTGGAGCTCGCCGTTGGTCTCCAGCTGGGCGGTCATGGCCGCCCAGTCGATGTCGGTGCCGTGGTCGTGGCCGTGCACGTGGCCGGGGCCGGAGCCGTGGCCGGGGGCCTGTCCGTGACCGTGTCCGTGCTGGTGGCCGTTTCCGGAAGCGCTGTGTGGGCTCATGCACGGCAGCGTGCACCCGGCCGGATCCCGGCGGCAAATATTGTTGCCGTTTCCGGGACGGCGGAGTGGAATGCCCTCATGGACACACCAGATCCCCACCGCAAGGTCCTCGACGAGGTCGCCCCCCGGCTGCGACGGCTGCGCACCCAGCGCGGTCTCACCCTGGCCGCGCTGTCCGAGGAGACCGGCATCTCCAAGAGCACCCTGTCCCGGCTGGAGTCCGGGCAGCGCCGCCCCAGTCTGGAGTTGCTGCTGCCGCTCGCCGCCGCGTACCACGTGCCGCTGGACGACCTGGTCGGCGCCCCGGAGGTGGGTGACCCCCGGGTGCGCCTGACGCCGCGCACGATGCCGAACGGCGGGACGGTCGTTCCGCTGACCCGGACCCCGGGCCCCCTCCAGGCGTACAAGATGCTCATCCTGGACCGGGGCAGCGAGCCGGATCTGCGGACGCACGAGGGCTACGAGTGGCTGTACGTGCTGGACGGGCGGCTGCGGCTCGTCCTCGCCGAGCACGATCTGGTCCTCGGCCCCGGTGAGGCAGCGGAGTTCGACACCCGGCTCCCCCACTGGTTCAGCAGCGCCGACGGGCGGCCCGTGGAAGTGCTCAGCCTCTTCGGGCGGCAGGGGGAGCGCATGCACGTCCGCGCGAAACCGAGCGGCGCCTGAGGCCGGGCCCCGGCCTCACCCGGCCGTGAGCCGGGCGCCCATCCACTCCAGGGCCGGCGGGATCTCCCGGTTCCAGGTGTTGAAGCTGTGGCCGCCGCGGTCGAGGGTGATCGACGAGACCCGGGAGGGGGCCTTGACCTTGCGGATGAACTCCTGGGTGGCCTGGTAGTTCGGCTCCCCCTTCAGCGAGGTGGTCACCAGCAGCGACACCTTCCCCTGGGGCCGGTGGTCCAGGTGCCACATCAGGTCGGACCGCTGTTCCTCGGCCTTGTTCCCGCGGAAGAGGTCACCGGAGTAGGCGTCGATCTCCGGCTTGTAGTCCGCGGACAGGCCCACCCCGACCGCGTACGTCTCCGGGTGCTGCACCGTCATCTTCAGCGCGCAGTAGCCGCCGGTCGAGTCTCCGATGATCCCCCAGTTCGCGGCCGTGCCGCCCACCCGGTAGAAGCTGGAGATGGCCTTGGGGACGTCCGTCCCGAAGAAGGTCTCGCTCTTCGCCCCGCCGCCGGCCACGTCGACGCACTGGGTGTTCTCGGGGACGACGGTGGGCCGCATCATCACGAGGATCATCGGCTGCATCTTCTTCTGTTTGACCTTCGTCCACGCCGTCCTCGGGAAGCGCAGGCCCTTCAGCAGGTTCTCCGCCGTTCCGGGGTAGCCCGTGAGGACGACGGCCGCGGGGAACTTCCGCTGTTCGCCGCCCTTCTGGAAGTACTCGGGCGGCAGGTACACGTACGCCTGGGAGGCGATCCCGGAGCGTTCGCCGTGCACGGTGACCTTCTCGATCAGGCCCGCGTTCGCCGGGTTGCCCGCGCCGGGCACGTCCGGCGCCTGCCGTTTCAGGACCTCCACGGCGACGCCGCCGGGTCCGGCCGCCTGGCCCTTCTGCCCGGAGGTCAGGTCGCTCCACGAACCGTAGATCAGGAGGCTGCGGTTGACCCCGAGGCCGACCGAGGAGAACAGGAACACCTGCACCACCAGCAGGAGCCCGATCCTTCCCAGCACCCGTCCCCGGCTCCCGCCCGCCAGCCGTGGCCACGCCCACACCGTGGCGGCGAACAGGAACAGCGTGCCCAGCACGAAGCTCACCAGGAGAGCACTACTCGTCAGACCCATGGAACCGAGGAACCTTCTGCGCCGTACCGGTCCGGACGCCCCGCCCGGACGCGCGGCCCACCGCCGCACACCAGGCTAGAGAGCCGTACGCGATCATCCGTTCCCACTTCACGCATATGGCCGATTCACGTCCGTGACACCCCTTCGGGTGGTGTGGCGGGCCGGGGTTCCGGCCGGGAGCGGGGCGTATCGTCGCGGACGAAAGCGGCATACCGGCTACGGGAGGCGGCGAGGGTGCAGCGACGCACGGGGCGACGGCGGGGGGCCCGCGCGGCCCTCGCCGCGGTGGTGGCACTGGCCGGCTGGGCCACGGCCTGCGCGCCGGGCACGCCCCGCGGCCCCGAGGCCCCGGGCCCCTCCGCGAGCGCGGGCAGTCCGGCCGCCCAGTCGTCCGGCACCCGGTTTCCGGCCGGGGTCGAGCGGCAGTTGAAGGAAGCCGTCGACGACGCCCGGCGCGCCCACGACGTGCCCGGCATCCGGGTGGACGTGAACGTGCCGGGACACGGGGCCTGGGAGTACGCGGTGGGCGCCGCCGACCTCCGGACGGGGAGGCCCATCACCGCCGAGGACAAGGTCCGCATCGCGAGCGTCACCAAGACCTTCACCGCCACCGCCGTCCTCCAGCTCGTACGCGCCGGAAAGCTGCGCCTCGACGACCCGCTGAGCCGGTACGTCAGCTGGCCGAACGGCGACGCCATCACGATCCGGCAGCTGCTGAACATGACGGCGGGGATCTACAGCTACACCGAGGATCCGGCCTGGCTGAAGCGGTACACGGAGCATCCCGACGCCCCGTTCCGCACGCGGGACGCGCTCGACATCGCCCGCCGGCACGCCCCGTACTTCGCTCCGGGCAAGGGCTTCCACTACTCGGACACGCACTACGTCCTGCTCGGCGACATCGTCGAGAAGGCGGGCGGGAAACCGCTCGCGACGTGGGTGCGCGAGGAGATCGCCAAACCACTGGGGCTGGCCGCCACCGGCTTGCCGACGGACTCCGCCGTACCGGAGCCCGCCGCCCGGGGGTACCGGGCGGGGCCGGGCGGGGCGATGACCGACGCCACGCGTTCCGACCCGGCCTACGCGGCGGGCGCCGGCGCGATGCTCTCGAACATCGCGGACCTGCGCTTCTGGGCCCGTGAACTGGCGACCGGGACGGGCCTGCTGACCCCCGGACTCCAGCGGGAGCGGCTGCGGCTCGTACCGGTCGCGGCGGAGCCGGAGCAGGTGGGGTACGGGCTGGGCATCGCGTCGTTCGACGGGTGGCTCGGACACAACGGGACGATCATCGGCTACAACACGGCGATGTTCCACGACCCGCGGTCCCACTCCACGGTGGTGGTGGAGATGAACCGCTCCTTCGCCACGCTCGACGAGGACCACGCCACCGAACTCTTCCTGCGGATCGCGCGGATCGTCACCCCGAAGACCTGAGACCGTCCCGTCCGGCGCGGGACGGCCCCGGGAAGGGCCGGTTCCGAGCCGCCGGTCACCAGCGCACGGGCAGCTGCCGTACGCCCCTGATCAGCATTCCGGGCAGCCAGGCGAGCTCCGCCTCGTCGGCGCCGGCGGCGAGCCGGGGGAAGCGCTCCAGCAGCGAGCGCAGCGCGATGCGGCCCTCCATCCGGGCCAGCGGGGCGCCCAGACAGTGGTGGAGGCCGTGCCCGAAGGCGATGTGGCCACGGGCGTCGCGGCGGATGTCGAACCGGTCCGGGTCGGCGAAGCGCGCCGGGTCGCGGTCGGCGTCGGCCATGGCGATGAGGACGGCGGAATTGGCCGGGATCACCACCCCGCCCATCTCCACGTCCTCCAGGGCGAGCCGCTCCGTGCAGGTCTCGACCGGGCCGTCGTAGCGGAGCATCTCCTCGATCGCGCCGTCGAGCAGACCGAGGTCGGCGCGCAGGTCGGCGAGCTGGTCGGGGTGGGCGAACAGGGCCCGCATGCCGTTGCCGATCATGTTGACCGTGGTCTCGTGTCCGGCGATGAGGAGCAGGAGGCTCATGCCGACCAGCTCTTCCGGCGAGAGGCGGTCGCCGCCGTCGTCGACGGCGTGGATCAGGGCACTGAGCAGGTCGTCGCCGGGGGCGGCGCGCTTGGCGCCGATGAGCTCGCCCAGGTACCGCGGCATCTCCTCGTACGCGGCGGCTTCGGCCTCGGGGCTGGTACGGGCGACCATTTCGCTGGACCACGCGCGGAACGCCGCGCGGTCCAGTTCGGGCACGCCCAGCAGCTCGCAGATGACGGTCATCGGCAGCGGGAAGGCGAAGGCGTCCACCAGGTCGGCCGTGCGGTGCTCGTTCTGCTCCATGGCGTCGAGGAGTTCGTCGGCGATCTGCTGGATGCGCGGCGCCAGGCCCTCGATGCGCCGGGTGGTGAACTCCCGTGCCACCAGGCGGCGCAGCCGGGTGTGGTCCGGCGGGTCGGCCATCAGCATGTGGGCGAGCCCGGGCTGGTCCTGGCCGGTGTTGATGATCTGGCTGATGTTCCCGGACCGCCGCCAGTCCCGGCTCAGGCGCGGGTCGGCGAAGGCCGTGCGGCAGGCCTCGTGTCCGACGATCAGCCACATGTCCCCGCGGTCGGGGGTCCACACGTGGTGGACGGGCCCCTGTTCACGCAGCCGCGCGTAGACCGGGTAGGGGTCGCGTACGAAGTCGGGACTGAGTTCCAGTAGGTCGACGACGGTGGGCTGAGCTGCCATTCCGTTCCCCCTGAATCGAATGCGTGGCGATAGCTGCGCGACGGCGCACCTCTCCCACGGTAGTCGCGGCGTCACACCGCCGGATGATCACCCCATTTTCCTTCATCTCGCCGTGACCTGCGAGGACTTCGGTCCGGTGGGGGTCGCGCCGGGCTCAAGTCCGGCTGGGGTACGACTGGTCGGGCGGCGCAGCAGTTCCATCCGCTGCTGGACGAGGCGCAGGTGCGCGGGGTCCGGGGACGGCAACGAGCGCAGGAGGTCGATGAGTTCGGGGCCGGCTTCGGCGGCCCCGGCCGGATCCTCCAGCCGGGTCCAGCAGTACAGGGCGCCGGCCGCGGCGGCCCGGACCCCGGGTGCGTCCGCGGGCCCCCGGGCGAGGCGGGTGCGGCCCGCGGTGGTCCACAGCCGGGTCGCGAGCCGGAAGTCGTCGGCCATCCGGGCGAGGTCGGCACGGATCTCCAGCCATGCGAGCGCCTCGTCGGAGGTGAACCCGTGGGTCTGGAGGACGTGTTGCTCCCAGGCCTGGGCGAGGGTGGCGGCCTCCGGGTGCCGGCCCGAGGTGGCCAGGGCGTGGATGTGCGGCCGCGGGTCCCGGTCCGGTACGGGCGGCCGCGCGGGCGGTGCCGGCTCGCCGGCCGGTGCGGGGGCCGGCCGGGCCGTGGGGGCCGGTACGGGTACGGGCGTCGGGGCGGGGTGCGGGCCGCGTACCGGTTCCGGGTGACGGGCGGGCCGGGCCGGGCCGGGGGCGCCGACGGTGGTGTGCCCGGGCGGGGCCGGGGCGGCGAGCTCCCGGGCGGTCGGCAGGACGAGGGAGCCCGGCGGCAGCGCGGCGGCCCCCACGGCGAGGGCGTGCAGCCGGAGGTTGTCCGGCCGGACGGGGCTGGTGTGGAGCTGGTCGATCCAGTGCCGCGTGTAGCGGCTCACCGTGTTGCCGCCGCCGGCGAAGCCGGGCGGGGAGACCACGCCGTACATCTCGGCCGCGGGGGACGCGGGCAGGCTGCCGTACTCCTGGAGCAGCGACCAGGCCGCCCTGTCCGCCCCGAGGTCGAGGAGGACGGTGGTCAGCCCGCGGGAGCGGCCGCGCAGTTCGGTGCCGAGCCAGTCCCAGGGCAGTGCGGTGTAGCGGACCGAGGTGGCGGTGGTCCCCGCCAGGGCGAGGTGGAGCCGGCGGCCGCGGCGGTCGGCGGTGAGCCGGCCGGACAGGTAGACGAACAGCGGCCCGGGGGTGGCGGCGGCCGTGCGCAGCCGCATGAGGGCGGTGTTCGGGTCCCGGACCCCGTCGAGGTAGGTGGTGTCGCTGGGCACCTCGCTGTTCAGCAGCCCGGCGACCGGGACCACCCCCAGCGCCGCCAGGTTCGCGCTCGGCGCCACCTGGACGGCCCGCCGGCGCACGGCGGCGTCGCCCGCTATGAAAAGTACGTGTCCCCGCTGCCGCGGACCCTCGATCTGCATGCACAGAAGGTACTCGTGACGCGGGCCGCGCGGAGCGGTCCGCATGCCCTCACGGTCCCGGCCGGTCGGTGTCGAGGCCGTCGACCAGGCGGTTGAGGAACCGCTCGAAGGTGGCTGCGGGGCTCGCGGGCCGGGCCGGGGAGCCCAGTACTTCCGCGAGTTCGGGGTGCCTGCCGTCGGCGGCGACGGCGGCAAGGTAGCGGACCTCCGCCGCCACCCGGTCGGGTGAGTTCGCGGCGGCCGCCTGCGCGATCTCGTGGGCGACGTACCCGGACACGAATCCGGTGAGCTGGGCGAAGACCTCCAGCTTCGCGGCGCCGTCCAGGCCGGTGGGGCGCAGCGCGGCGAGGGCGTGCTCCAGGAAGGCGAGGGCGTGGGGGCCGAGGGAGCGGCGGCCGTGCAGGGCGGCGGGGAGCCAGGGGTGGCGGAGCATCAGGGCGCGCTGGAGGTGGGCGATGGCCTTGAGGCCGCCGCGCCAGTCGCCTTCCGGCACCTGCGGGGCGGGGAGTTCGGCGTTGACGTGGTCGACCATCAGATCGACCAGGGTCTCCTTGTCCGGGGCGTAGCTGTACAGCGACATGACGCCCGCGCCCACCTCGGAGGCGAGCCGGCGCATGGTGACCGCGTCGATGCCTTCGGTGTCCGCCAGGGCGACGGCGGCCGCGGTGATGGCCTCGCGGCTGAAGGCGGGCCTGCGTCCCCTGCGGGGCTGATCGGGGGTCAGCCAGAGCTCGCGGGGATCGACGCGGCCGGCGTCGCCGGGCCCGGCCTCTGCAGTCACGGTCCTCGTGTTCCTTTCCCCTCGGGGGTGGCTCCTGTCGGATTCCATCCAAGCATCCTCTATTCTCGTACTGCGTACGAGAATGATGGAGGGGAAACGATGACGCCATCCGCGCACGACACACCGCCCGGGTCCGCCTGGGCGCCGCCCGCCGGCCGGCCGCCGCTGTCGGCACGCCTGATGCGGTCCACCTGGCGCGGGCTCCCGCCCCGCCGCCACGCGGCCGGCCTGGAGCCCGGGCTGGTCGTCCCGGCCGCCGACGGCAGCCCGCTGGTCACCGACCACTACTTCCCGCGCGCGGAGGGCGAGTTCCCGACCCTCCTCGTCCGGTCGCCCTACGGCAGGGGCCTGCCGTGGGGGCCCCAGTACGGCATGCTCTTCGCCGAGCAGGGCTTCCACGTGATCCTGCAGAGCTGCCGGGGCACCGGCGGTTCCGGCGGCCTGTTCGACCTCTGGCGCAACGAGGCCGCGGACGGCCTGGCGACCGTGGCCTGGCTGCGGGAGCAGCCCTGGTTCGAGGGCGCCCTCGGCACGGTCGGCCCCAGCTACCTGGGGTACGCGCAGTGGGCGCTGGCCCTGGAACCGCCCCCGGAGCTGAAGGCGATGGTCGTGCAGCTCGGACTGCACGACCCCTGGGCCCTGTTCCACGCCGGCGGCGTCCTCCACCTGGAGAACGCCCTCCTCGTCGCTGCCGGCATGACCCACCAGCACCGGGGGGTGCTGGCCCTGGTGAAGGCCTCGGCGCGCGTGCGGCGCGTCCTGCGCGGCCCCACCGCCGCCGCCCCGCCGCAGGGCTCGTACGCGGCCGCCCTCGGCGGCGAACCACCCTGGCTGGACGGGGTGATCGCGCACGGCGACCCCGAAGACCCGTACTGGCGGGGCGCGTCCACGGCGCGGGCCGCCGAGGGGCCGGGAGTGCCCACCGCCCTGATCACCGGATGGCACGACGTCCTGGCCGGCCAGACCTTCGAGCAGTACGCGCGCCTGCGGCGGGCCGGACGCGAGAGCTCCCTGCTCGTCGGGCCCTGGACCCACGCCTCCGCCCTGCGCCAGGGCTGGCCCGAGGTGTTCGCGGAGAGCCTCGCCTGGCTGCGCGCGCACCTGTGCTCAGACCCCTCGGGACTGCGCCCGACGCCCGTCCGGGTCCACGTCGGGGGCGAGGACGTCTGGCGCGACCTCGACGCCTGGCCGCAGTCCCCGGAGACCACCTCCTGGTTCCCCGCGCCCGACGGCCACCTGATCCGGCAGGCCCCCGCCGGATCCGCCCCGCTGGCGTCCTTCCGCCACGATCCGGCCGACCCCACCCCGTCCGTCGGCGGCCCGCTGCTGTCGCTCGGCGCCGGGCCGCGCGACAACACCGCCCTGGAGGCCCGCGAGGACGTACTGACCTTCACCGGCCCGCCGTTGACGGAGCCCGTGGAGATCGCGGGGCCGGTCCTCGCGCGTTTGAGCGTCTCCACCGACGGCGCACCGGGCGTGGTCTTCGCGCGGCTGTGCGACGTGGACCCCCGCGGGCGTTCCACCCACGTCTGCGACGGACCGGCCCCACTGCCGGCCGGCGGCCCCTCGCCCGCACGGATCACCGCCGCGATGGGCGCCACCGCGTACCGGTTCGCCACCGGCCACCGCATCCGCTGGCAGCTCAGTGCCGGCGCCCACCCGCGCTTCGCCCCCGAGCCGGGCGCGGGGGACGCGGCGGCCGGCGGGGGCCCGGCCGGCCCGGTCCGCGTCACCGTCCACTCGGACTCGGCCCTGCTGCTCCCCCACGGGCTTCCCGGCCCCGTGGTCGATGACACCCCGCGCGGTGCCGTAGGGTGGGGTTCACCGACGCGGGGTGGAGCAGCTCGGTAGCTCGCTGGGCTCATAACCCAGAGGTCGCAGGTTCAAATCCTGTCCCCGCTACTGCCCGGAAGGGGCTCGGATCCGTTCGGATCCGAGCCCCTTCCGCTTTTCCCCGCTTCGGGGTGTCCGAGTACGGTGCCCGCCTCGATGGAGGCGGCGACCAGGGTGACCGTGACGTAGGCCGTTCCGGAGCCCTGGACCAGGCTCGCGGGCCACGCGAAGGCCGCGCCGGCGGCGACGCCGCAGCGGGCCGTGAGCCTTCGTATGCGCGGGTCAGCCACGGATGGCGCAGGTAGAACTGGTTTATGAAGTGAACCGGGTATGTGGCGTAAACGCTCGGGCCGGGGTGGCGGGGACGAGGAGGTGGCGGAGATCGGTGATCTCGTAGTCCTCGGCCAGGGCGGCGTCGATGATGCGGGGCAGGGCTTCGGCATCGAGGACGATCCCGTCGCCGGTGCTGCCCACGTGCATCTGGAGGACGGCCCCGGGCTTGAAGGCGTCGACGGCCCGCCGGACCGCCTTGTCGACGCTCATGCCGCCCTGCGGGCCGAGGTAGCCGTTGGTGTCCTGGGTGTACTCGACGACCGCGTAGCCGAGGTCGTTGACGTCGGCCACGGAGTCCGCCGTGGTGGAGCTGTACGGGAAGCGGAAGAGGGGCAGGGGTTCGGTCCCGGCGGCCTCGCGGATCGCGGCGTCCGCGCGGCGCACCTCCCGGTGCCTCTCGGTGGTGGAGAGGTCCTTGAAGTACGGGTGGGTGTGGGAGTGGTTGCCCAGGCCGTGCGCGGCGGCCATGGCCCGTACCGCCCCGGGGTGTTGCTCGGCGAACTGCCCGGTCGGGAAGAAGGTGGCCGCCAGTTTCCGGCGCCGCAGTTCCGTGAGGACGGTGTCGAGGCCGCTCTCGTCCCAGGCCGCGTTGAAGGTGAGCGCCATGATCCGGCGGGTGGTGGGGATCCGGCGGATCACGGTTCCCATCCAGGCCTCCGGCGGGCGGGGGCCGGCCGCAGCCCGGGGCGCCCCGGGTGCGAGGCCGGCGGACGGAGCCGCCCGGCCGGTGCCCTGCCCCACGGCCGCCAGGGCCACCGCCCCGAGTCCCGCCATCACGGCCCGTCGTCGCGCGTCCACCGTCACTGCCGCCTCCCGCACCCTGCCGCCGTCACCTGCCGTCGGTCACGACTATGCGAGAGGGCGGGCCCGGCGTCCGGCAGCCCGTCCGGGCCGCCGGACGATTCCACCCGCTGGGCTCACCCGGCCGTCGTACGGCTCCGGGCCGCGATCACGGTGGACGCGGCGAGGAGGAGCGCGGCCCACACGGCGGCCGCCCACGGCGAGGCACCGCCCGCGGGTTCCGGGGACACCCGCCGCTGGGCGTCGTAGGCGACCTCGATCTCCTCCCCCCGCGCCGCGAGGGGCCGGTCGTCCTTGAGTTCGGAGGGGTATCCCCCGGGGCAGTCCAGGACGAGGCGGTAGACGGTCTTGGCGGGAGGAGCGCCCTCGCCGTAGGACCCCTGTACCTGGCTGTGGACCTCGCGCACGACGCAGACGGCGGTCTCGGCGCGGCCGGCCGCCCGGTCGGCCGCCGTCACGGCCAGCAGCAGGCCCACCGCCATGAGCAGCGAGCCGAAGAGGCCGCCGCTGCCGCCGATCCGCACGGAGTACAGCGCGCAGGTCCCGGCGACCAGCACGGCGCCGCCGGCCACGGCCGCCGCGGTCGGCGGTGAGGCCGGGCCCGCGAAGTACCAGTGGGCCCAGCCGTACAGCGCCGCCGCCGCGACGACGGGCAGGGCCACGGCCGGCCGCCACCACCCCTGCGGTTCCCTCTCCCGCACGAACACCACCCCCGGCAGCGGGGACGCCGTCCGGCGCCCGGCGGTTGCCGGCCCGGCGGCCTACCCGCCCTTCGCGTCCACCTTCTCGGCGGGGCAGACGGTATCGGCACCGTTCCCGTCGTTGCCGCCGTTGCCGCCCGGCAGCCGCCCCGTCTCCAGGAAGCGGTCGACGTGCTGCTTGACGCACTTCGAGTGGGTGTAGCCGGTGTGCCCGTGGCCCTCGTAGTCGACGACCACGGCCGAACCGAGCCGCCGGGCCGTCTCCTCGGTCCAGGGGTACGGGGTCGCGGGGTCGTTGCGGACACCGATCAGGAGCATCGGCGGCGCTCCGGGGTGGTCGACGTCGGCGACGGTCCGGTCGGCCGGGGGCCGGCCGTGGCAGAGTTCGATCTCCGAGAGCTCTCCGCGCCCGAAGATCGGGGACGCCTCCTGGAATTCCGGACGCAGGGCGTCGAGGTTCCGCTGGAGGGCCTCGGCGTCGCCCCCGGCGCCGCGGTCGGTGTAGTCGGAGCAGTTCACGAACGTCCACGCGGCGCCCTCGTTGTCCGACTCCGGCTCGGCCTGGTCCGCCAGGACCGTCAGGTCGCCCTTCCGCTCCAGCAGGCCCAGGCCGCGTGCGAGCTCCGGCCAGTCGTGCGTCGTGTACAGCTCGTTCTCGATGGCGAAGGCCAGCGACTGGCCGTTGAACTCCTTGCCGTCCTTGGTGGTCAGCGGGTCCGCGTCCAGCTCGGCGACCAGTCGCTCGGCCTTCTCCAGTGCCTTCCGCGGATCCATGCCCGCGTAGACGCAGCCCGGCTGTTCGGTGCACCAGGCGACGAAGCCCTCGAAGGCGAGTTGTTGGCCCTTCACGACGTCCAGGGCCTGTTCGTCCAGGGGTTTGGAGAGGGTGTCGACTCCGTCGAGCACCATCCGGCCGACGTGCCGCGGGAACTGCGCGGCGTAGACGGCGCCGATCCGGGTGCCGTACGAGGCGCCCAGGTAGTTCAGCTTCGGATCGCCCAGCGCGGCGCGCAGGACGTCCATGTCGCGGGTGACGTCGACCGTGCCGACGTGCTCCAGGATCGGGCCGTTGCGGCGTTCGCAGGCGCGGTTCGCCGCCTCGATCGCGCCCCGCAGTTCGGAGGCGTCCATGTACTCGGTGCCGACGAGCGGGAGGGCGCCGCCGCAGCTGATGGGGGCGCTCTCGGCGATGCCCCGGGGGTCGAAGCCGACGATGTCGTAGGACCGGGCGAGGTCCCGCCAGCGGTCGGTGCGCTTGGCCGTGGTTCCGGCGCCGCCGACGCCGGGGCCGCCGTAGTTGAGCACCAGCGAGCCCAGCCGGTGCGGCCCGGTGGCCGGGATCCGGGACAGGGCGAGCTCGATGGTGCCCCGGGAGGGGTGCGCGTAGTCGAGGGGAACCGTGAGCTTCCCGCACCGCATGGGGGCGGGGTAGGAAGCCGGGCACGGACCCCAGGCGATCTTCTGCCGGTAGAACTCCGCGAGCCGGGGGTCGTCCGCGGCCGGTGGGCCGGTGGCGCCGAGGGTCAGGGCGGTCAGGGCCGCGGCGCAGAGCAGGGTCGCGCATCGCATGGCACGCTCCGAGGGATGTGCCCCTCTCCCACCATAGGCGGAGGCGACAGGGGCGGCGCGCCCTGGAGGGAGTTCCTCCACGGCCGTGCGCGCCACCGCTGCCGCAGCGTTCCGCTCGCGGTGCCTACGCGGTCGGGGAAAGGACCGTGTTCTCCAGTCCGGCGGGACCCGGTCGGGGCGCCTCGTCGTCGGGGGCCTTCGCGGGGGCCGCGGGTCCGGTGCTGCCGGCGACGATGAGGGCGAGTAAGACCGCCGCGGCCTCGCTCTGCAGGATCCGTGCCGCCTGCCCCAGCCGGAGCGGATCCGGGACGGGGATGGACAGGGCCACGCATTCCGGGTTCGGGCCCGCGGTGATGGGCACGGCGGCGCAGACCGTGCCGAGGGCGTACTCCTGGAGGTCGACGAGGGGCGCGTTGGGCGGGCGGGTGTCGAGCTGGTGGAAGAGGGCCTCCGGGCTGGTGAGGGTGTGCGAGGTGAAGCGGGCCATCCGGTGCCGGGCCAGGTGGTCCCTGCGGTCGGCCGGGCCGAGCTGGGCGAGGAGGGCCTTGCCGACGGCGGAGGCGTGGGCGGCGGCACGGAAGTCGACCCACTCCTCCACCAGCGGTGCGGCCGGGCCGTCGGCGTACTGGGTGATGGAGACCTCTCCGTCGGTGTAGCGGGCGACGTAGACGGCCGCTCCGACCGCGTCGCGGACCCAGGCGAGGGTCTCCCTCAGCTGGTCCCGGCCTTCTCCGGGCGCGGATCCGTACACCGATCCGGTCAGCAGGAGGGCGTTGCCCGCGGTGTAGGCGTCCGGCCCGACCGGGGTGGCCAGGTCGGCCCGGATCAGCTGCTCCATGGCCCGGGCGAGGACCAGTTGGGGCAGTTTCGTCGCGCGGGCGATCTGGGTGAGGCCGACGCCGCCGGAGTGCCGGTTGATGACCTCCAGGACGCGCAGCGCCTGGTGGACGGATTCCAGCGGTGCGGACGCGGGCCGGCCGTCGGGGGCCGGCCGTGCGGCGCTCGGCGGCTGGGGCCGCCCGGGGGTGCCGCAGGTCCACGTGCCGGCCAGTTGTGTCAGCTGCGGGGTGTCGAGCCGGGCGTACTGGGCCACGGCCACGGCGATCTGCCGGCTGGGGGTGAACACGTCCCCCAGGTCGGGGTGTTCCTTCCCGGTGCGCGCCGTGACGGCCTGGCGCAGCCGGAGGGGGAGCCGGTACGGGGGCCGGCCCGATCGGCCCGGTCCGCAGGCGAGGCCGGTCAGATCCTGGGTGGTGATGGGCGGTGAGGTCCAGATGACGGAGGCACCGAGGGCCTCTTCGAGGTCCTGCGGGATCGGGGGCAGGGTGGGCAGGCGCGTGTCGGGGGGCAGGGCCTGGGCCTGCTCCTTCCAGTGGCGGGCCGTGCGGACCTCGGCGCGGGCCAGGTGGTGCAGGTAGAGGCAGTGCGCGGCGGTCCGCGAGCCCGCTCCGGCCGCGTACTGGAACCAGAAGCGGGCGCCCTCGGTCCGGTCGGTCAGGTGCAGGAGGCAGCCGAACAGCAGGGCAGAGTCCTCGCCGTGGGGCCAGGATCCGGCCTCCAGGGCGAGTTCGGCGAAGTCCCGGCTCTCCACGAGGGCCCAGGTGACGTCGTCCAGGACGCGCGCGGACCGTACGTGGCAGGCGGCGTCCAGGACCAGTTCATCGGACGCGGCCGGCGAGTCGTGGCTCCGGGGCGGGGCGGCCGTACCGCGGACCGTTCCGGTCGACGACCGGGCGCGGTCGGCGGCGATCCGGCGGGCGATGCGGCGCCGGGCGGCGCCCTCGTCGTAACCCGCGTACTCCTCCACGAGCACCAGCGCGTCCTTCAGGGCCGCGTCCAGCTCGCACAGCGCCATGTCGCGGTCACGGGGCATGTCGCTCACTGCTCCTTCTCCTCTCCGGGGATCCAGTCCACCCCGAGCTTGCGGGACAGGGTTCGGCGGGCGCCGCGGATGTGCGAACGGACCGTCGCGGGGGAGATCCCCATCATCCGGGCGACCGTGTCGGATTCGTTGCCCAGCAGGAACGTCAGCAGGACGACGTCGTACTGGCGCTCGGACAGTTCGGCGATCGCCGCGTACAGGCCGAGCTTGGACTCCAGCAGTTCCAGGCGTTCGCGGGAGGTCCGGCGCAGCGCGGCGAACCAGGCCGTCTCCACCATCGCGACCGGCCGGGCCAGGACGGCCAGTCTCCGTTCCACGTGTTCGCGCAGCACCGCCCAGGCGAATCCGTGGAGGCTGGCCTCCCTCAGCGCTTGGCTCCACACCTTCAGCAGGAAGGTGAACACGTCGTCGACGACCTCTTCGGCCATCTTGGCGTTGCCCAGCTGGAGGTGGGCGTAGCGCAGGTAGGCGCGGTGCTGCTGGGAATGGAACGCGGTGAACTCCACGGGCAGGACGCCCGCCAGCTCGCTGGAGACCGCCTGGTCTCCCGATGGGTCGTACTCGCCCTCGCTCATGCGTTCCCCCACGGTTGGACTCCGGCTCCCGGCGCGGGCCTGGGCGCCCGGGTCGGATCGGCTGTGCGAACACGGACCGCGGTGGCGAGTATCCGGACGAGGGCGACCATCTCGACGACATTCACGTGACGTGAAACCTCCCAAGTGGTGTGTGCGGAGCGGCGTACTCGCCCCCGGGTCCGGTAGCCGCGGCGGCGCGGTGCGCCCCCAGGACCCACCCCATCGAAGAACGCGCCCGATCGTGCAGGCCGGTCCCGCGAAATCTTCCGGAAGTGGCGCACGCGCTTCTTTCCGCGCCCCTCACACACCAGCGCACGCCCCCTCGTACGAGCCGGGGGCGGGGACCCTCAGGGCGTGGAGGCCTGGCCCGCGAGGGTGAAGGAGTGTCCGGCCGGGTCGCTGAACAGGCGGGCTTCGTGCGGCCCGTCCCCGAGGCCGGACTCCAGCGGGCGGGCCCCGAAGGAGACCGCTTCGCGTTCGGCTTCGTCGAGGTCGGCCGCGGCGACCTGGATCCTGAGGTGCGCCTGCTGGGAGTCCTCGGGGCGCGGCCAGCTCGGTGGCGCGTATCCGTGGTCCCGGCGCACCGCGAGGTGCACTCCGGTGGTGCCGACCACTTCGACCATGTCCGGGTCCTCCCCCATCCGGACGTCGGCGTCGAGGAGTTGGGCGTAGAAGAGGGCCAGGGCCTGGGGCTCGGCGCAGTCCAGTACGAGAACGCTCGTCTTCTTGACCGTCATGGCCCGCGCATACCCCCCGTGTCCGGGGGCATGCGGAGCGCGGTCGGCGGCCGCCTCGCGGGCCAGGTTCTCGCGCAGCCGGGTGAGCCGGGCGATCTCGGCGTCGAGGACGGCGAGCCGGCGGGCGACCACCGGGGAGGCGCCGGGCACGGTGGCGCCGCAGGACGGCTGCGGGTCCCCGTCGAGCAGGTGGAGGCGGTCGGCGCGGGCGCGCAGGTCCTCGACGGTGAGCCCGAGGGCCAACAGGCTCCGGATGACGCGGACCCTCGCGATCTCGCCGGGCCCGTACTCCCGTTGCCCCGAAGCCGTGCGCGCGGGCGGGGGGAGCAGCCCGCGCTGTTCGTAGAACCGCAGTGCCCTGGGCGTCGCCCCGGCCGCCGCGGCCGCCTCGCCGATCCTCATCCCGACCCGCCTTCCTCTCCCCCGCCGCCCGCCGCACCGGAGCGGAGTTCCACGACGACTGCCCCGAAGTGCCGGCCTTCGATCAACTCCTGCAACGCGCGGGGGGCCCGTTCGATGCCCGTGATCCGGGTGTGGGGGAAGGTGATCTCACCGGAGCGCAGCCAGCCGCCGAACCGGCCGGCCCATTCGTCCGCCACGTCGGGGTGGTCGGCGCCGCTGTAGCCGCGCAGCGAGAGGCCTTTGACGACGATGCGGAAGGTGTCGATCTCGGCCGGTGCGCTGCCGCCGGCCCGGCGCCGCGACAGCTGTCCGGCCAGGGTGCCGACGAGGGCAACGCGGGCGCCCTGCCGGGCCGCGCCGAGTGCCGCGGTCAGCTGTTCCCCGCCGACCGTGTCCAAGACGGCGTCGACTCCCTCCGGCGCCGCCTCGGCGAGCTGCGCGGCGAGGGGCCGGCCGGTGCCGCGGAGCAGGACGGCGTCGTAGCCCAGTTCGGAGACGAGGCGCGCGGCCTTGGCGGGCGTACCGGTGGTGCCGATCACCTTGGCGGCGCCCAGGAGGCGGGCGATCTGCCCCGCCAGGGTACCGACGGCGCCGGCGGCTCCTGTGACGAGGACGACGTCGCCGGGGCGGATCCCGGCGAGGCGGGTGAGGGCTCCGTAGGCGGCGGAGCCCTGGGCGAGGTGCTCGACCGGGTGGGGCAGCGCGTCGCCCAGCGGGGTGCAGGCGGCGGCGGGAACCAGGGCGTACTCGCGCCAGCCGAGCATGTGCGTGACCGCGGTACCGGTACGCGGCGTGCTGCCGGGCGGCGCGGCGACGACCTCGCCGACGGCGGGGCCGAAGAGGGTGTCGCCGGCGTGCAGCAGCGGGAGCGGCAGGCCGTCGGTCTCCCCGCCGATCAGGGTGCGCAGACCGGGGAAGACGAGGAAGTGGGTGTTCCTGACGAGCACCTGGCCCGGCTCGGGTTCGGGCAGCGGGGTCTCGACGACGGCGAAGTGCTCCGGTGCGGGCAGCCCGTCGGGGACGGCGGCGAGACGGACCTCGCGGCCGGTGCGGGGCAGGACGGTCACGGGCATGCGGGTCTCCCGGGCGGATCGGGGGCGGCGGCCGCGGGGGGGGTGCGGCCGGGGTGCGGTGACGCTAACCCCTGACCCGCACGTCAGGGTCAAGCCGCCCTCCCCGATCGTCTTCTGCCGGAGATTCAGCGTTCCGACAGCTCCGAGGGGGCCTCCTGGACGACCCAGCCGTTGCCGTCCGGGTCCTCGAAGGTCATGAAGGAGTTCCAGGTGCCGCCCTTGCCGTCCTCCCATCCGGTGGCCCCGAGGTGGCGGACCGGGGAGACGTCCACGCCCCGGGCGAGGAGCTCCTCGCGGGCCGCCTCGATGTCGGTGACGCAGATCTGGAGGCCCTGCAGGGTGCCGGGGGCCATCTGCTTCGCCCCGGGCGCGGCGGGCATCCCCTGGAGCATCGCGATGGAACAGCGCGAGCCGGCCGGCGTCATCTGGATGATGCGCACGCCGGGGGCGACCTCGTCGTCGAGGTCGACCTTGAACCCGGCCTTGTCTGCGTAGAACTCCTTCGCGCGGTCCATGTCGGCGACAGGGACCGGTACGACTTCGAGCGTCCAGTTCACGGAAGGTCTCCTCGGGTAGCGCCAGCGGGTCGGTCCGGGCGGTCCCCACGGTGTCCTACCGAGCCTCCTCGCGCACGCCGCAACGCCGCCGGACGAGGTGAACGGCTGCGGGAACCAAGGGGGTTGTCGCCGAGCGGGGCGGCGCCGACCGTCCGTCACCGCACCCGTACGGGTCTGCGGAGCAGGTAGGCGGCCGCGGCGCCGACCAGGACGGCCATACAGGCGATGAACACCAGCCCGGCCCCCTCCAGGCCCATCGGGCCCGACAGGACGCCCACTCCGATCACCGGCACCGAGATGCCCGTGTACGCCACCACGAACAGGGTCGAGATCACCGCCGCGCGCCGGTCCGCGGGAGAGGCGGCGGTCACCGCGGACATCGCCCCGCGGAACGCGAGGCCCTGCCCGGCCCCGCCGACGAGCGCGCTCAGCACCACCAGCCACAGCTGGTCCCACCACAGCGCGCCCGCGAGCAGGGCCAGGCCGGCGAGCAGGCCGGCGCAGCCCAGCGGCAGGGAGCGGCCCACGCCGACCCGGCCGACCACCAGTTGTCCGGCGGTCGAGGCGAAGAAGGCCAGGGCGACGACGAGGCCGCTCACGGCGCGGTTGTGCACGTCGAGGGATTCCGCGAGGAACGCCGGGCTGACCGAGGTGAACACCCCGAACAGGGCGAACCCCACGAACGAGGCGATCGCGGCGGGCCCGAACACCGACCGCACCTCGGCGGGCAGGCCGGGCCGCTGGGGTCGTACGGTGCTCAGCGGACGCCGTTCCCGTACGGTCTCCGGGAGCCGCAGCAGGACGGCGGCCGACGCCGCCACCAGGACGAGGTGCACGACGAACGGCAGGTAGAGGGGCCAGGGCGCGTACTGGGCGAGGATGCCGGCGAGCAGGGGGCCGCAGCCCAGGCCGCCCATGTTGGCGGCGGTCGCCACGAGCGTTGCCCGGGAGGCGCCGCCCCGGGGGGCCAGCTCCATCACGTAGGCGGTGGCGGCCCCGGTGAACAGGCCCGCGGACAGGCCGGACAGCAGCCGTCCCGCGTACAGCCAGCCCATCGCGGTGGCGCAGAGGAAGCAGACCGCGCTGGCGACGGCGAAGCCGAGGCCGGCGAGCAGGACCGGTTTTCTGCCCACGGCGTCCGAGGCGTTGCCGGCCAGCAGCAGGACGCCGATGACCCCGAAGGCGTACACCGCGTAGACGACGGTCACCATCAGTTCGGAGAAGCCGAACTTCTCCTGGTAGAGGCCGTAGAGGGGGGTCGGCAGGGTGGTGCCGGCCATGCACACGGCGAACACCGCCCCGCCGAGCACGCACTGACGCCACCTTCGGCGGTCACCGTCCATGTCGCCGACGGTAACCCCGCGCGCCCGCCCCGGCCCGGCGCGGCGTGCCCGGCGCGTCGGCATCGGCCTGCCCGGCGCGGTGCGCGCGGGGGATCGTCCTGCCGACGCGGCGTGCGGGGACCGGCCGCCGCGAACAAATGCGGTGCCGTGCCCCGCCCCTGTTGCCTAGACTCGCCGTGCGCGCCGCCGACCGGGACGACACGACCCGGGGCCCGCGCGTCCGATGCCGAGCGAAGAGAAGGGGAACCGGGCCATGTGCACGTACCGCACCGCCGCCTTCGTTCCCCCGTCCCGGTACGACGTGATCCCGGTGTCTCGCACCGTGCGGTGCCGGCTGCGCGGCCGTCACCGTAGGCCCGTGACACACCTCTAGCCTCCGCCCCGCCCTTCCGTTTTCCCCGCTCCGCCCGCCCGGGTGCCGTTCCGGCACGGGCCGGCGCCGGGGACGGCCGGGCGTACGGAAGGCGGACAGGTCCGGTGTCCGGGAATCGCGCCGCCCTCTTCCTCTTCGTTCGAAAGGCCTCGGGCCATGCGCACCGACCGGCGATCCACCGTCCCCTCCTCCCCCGCCCGCACCACCCTGCGGAACCTGGGCATCCTGGCCCACGTCGACGCGGGAAAGACCACCCTCACTGAGCGGATCCTCTTCGCGACCGGCGCCGTCCACAAGCGGGGCGAGGTCCACCACGGCACCACCGTCACCGACTACGACGCCCAGGAACGCGACCGCGGCATCACCATCTTCGCGGCGGCCGTGAGCTGTACCTGGGACGGGCACCGCGTCAACCTCATCGACACCCCGGGGCACGTCGACTTCGCCGACGAGGTCGAGCGCTCCCTGCGGGTGCTCGACGGAGCGGTGGCGGTGTTCGACGCCGTCGCGGGCGTCGAGCCGCAGAGCGAGTCGGTGTGGCGGCAGGCGGACCGGTACGGCGTACCGCGGATCGCGTTCGTCAACAAGCTCGACCGGGCGGGCGCCGACCTGGACGCCGCGGTCGCGTCGATCCGCGACCGGCTGGGCGCCGTACCCCTGGTGGTCCAGCTGCCCGTCGGGCGGGAGGACGGCTTCCGCGGGGTCGTGGACCTGGTGGGAATGCGGGCGCTGCTCTGGCCCGACGGCGACGGCGCGTACGAGACGGGTCCGGTTCCCGAACCGCTGCGCGAGGAGGCGCTGCGGCGCCGCCGGCTCCTGGAGGAGACGGTCGCCGAACTCGACGCGCGGGCGCTGGAGGAGTTCTGCGCGCAGTCGTCCCTGAGCGGGGCGACCCTGGCCCGCGCCCTGCGGGAGCTGACGCTGCGGGGCGAGGCGGTGGTGGTGCTGTGCGGTTCGGCGTACCGCAACCGGGGGATCGAGCCGCTGCTGGACGCGGTCGTGGCGTACCTGCCGTCGCCCGCGGACATGCCGCCGGTGCGCGGCACGGCCGGCGGTGCGGAGCAGGAACGCGCCCCCGATCCGGCGGAGCCGTTCGCGGCGCTCGCCTTCAAGGTGACGGCCACGGCGACGGGGCGGCTCACCTACCTGCGGGTCTACTCGGGCACCCTGCGCAAGGGCGCGTCCGTACTGGACCCCGGTACGGGCCGTACCGAACGGGTCGGCCGGATCCTGCGGGTGCAGGCCGACCGGCACGAGGAACGGGAGGAGGCGGTGGCCGGTGACATCGTCGCCGTGATCGGGCCGAAGACGGCCCGGGCCGGTACGACGCTGTGCGCTCCGGACGCCCCCGTGCTGCTGGAACCGCCCTCGGTGGCGGAGCCGGTGGTGTCGGTGGCGGTGGAGGCCGTGCGCGGCACCGACACGGGGCGGCTCGCCGTGGCGCTGGCGCGGCTGGCGGAGGAGGATCCTTCGCTGGTGGTGCGTTCCGACGCGGAGACCGGCCAGACCGTGCTGTCGGGCCTGGGCGAGCTGCACCTGGAGGTCGCGGTGGAGAAGGTCCGGCGCGGGCACGGGGTGGAGGTGGCCGTCGGGCAGCCGCAGGTCTCCTACCGGGAGACCGTCGTGCGCGGGGTGAGCGGTCTGGTCCACCGGCACGTCAAACAGGACGGTGGCGCGGGCCAGTTCGCGCACGTCGTCCTCGACGTGGAGCCGCTGGAGGAGCCCGGTTTCGTGTTCCGGTCGGCGGTCGTCGGCGGGCGGGTGCCGCAGGAGTACGCGCGTGCCGTGGAGGCCGGCTGCCGGGACGCCCTGGCGGAGGGTCCGCTGGGCGGGTTCCCGGTGACGGGGCTGCGCGTGACGCTCACCGACGGGGCGACCCACTCCAAGGACTCCTCGGAGATGGCGTTCCGGGCGGCGGGCCGGTTCGGCCTGCGCGAGGCGCTGCGGGCGAGCACGGTGGAGCTGCTGGAGCCGGTCGTGGAGGTCACGGTGACCGTCCCGGAGGACGGTGTCGGCGGCGTCCTCGGTGATCTCGCGGCGCGCCGCGGCCGGGTCTCGGGGTCCACGGCCGGGGCGGGCACCTCGGTGATCACGGCGGTGGTGCCGCTGGCCGAGCTGTTCGGGTACGCGTCCCGGCTGCGGGGCCGGACCCAGGGCCGGGGCACCTTCACCACCCGGCCGGCGGGTCTCGCGCCGGTCCCGGCGTCGGTCGCGGGCCCGCTGCTGACCCGCTGACGGCCGGCCCGGCAGCCCCGCCCCCTCCGGCGAAATCCGGGGGGGGCGGGGCTCTGCGGCTCCGGTGCCTTGCCGGCCGTCGCGACCCCGTGGGCCCTACGGCCTAGCCGTGGAACCGGACCTCGGGGTGGTGCGCCGAGGGGCCGTCCAGGAGGGGGGCCGGGCGTCCCTTCAGGTGGGTGTCGACGAAGGCGCCGACGTACGCGCGCAGGAGGGCGTCGCAGCGGTCTCCGTCGAGGGGCTGGAGCCTGATGCCCAGCTGCTTGCCGACGGTCGCCATGTCGCCGAAGGAGGTGTGTTCGGTGCCGTCGACGGTCAGCCAGCGCTTCCAGCCGGTCAGTTCGCTCCAGGTCTCGTCCCAGGTCCGGTCGCCGCCGCCCGGGACGTGGCCGGGCTTGCCGAGCATCAGGAAGGGCCGGTCCAGCGGGACGTCGTTGGGGAAGCGGAAGTTGCCGTCCATGTTGACGCCCGCCTTGATGCGGGGGTCTCCCAGCATGGCCGGGACGGCGCTGAAGCCGCCCGCCGAGTGTCCGACCATGGCGATGCGTCCGGTGTCGATGAGCGTGCCGCCCTTCCACTTCGGGTGCCGGCCGGTGAGCTCGTCGAGGACGAAGGAGACGTCGCGGGCGCGTTCGGCCCCGACGCGCGGGAAGTCCGGGGCGGGGCAGGCCTCGCAGCCGGTCGTGCGGCCGTCGGGGAAGGTGATGCCGACGGCCTCGTGGTTGTGCCCGATGCCGGCGACGACGTAGCCGCGTGAGGCGAGTTCCTCGGCGAGGCCCGTCAGGGTGGCGCGCGGCATGCCGAAGCCGGGCGAGAGCACGACCAGGGGCAGCCTGCCGCGCGCGGTCACCGGCTTGGCGTCGACGGTCGCGTGGGTGACCACGGTCGTCAGTACGTCCGAAGGCACTTCTTGCGGTACGACGGCCCGGTTGGATTCGACGTACCTGCGGGACTCCTCCTCCGTCATGTAGGGCGCGGGCGTGCCCGAGGGCTTCTTCGCCGGGTACCAGAGCGACACCATCAGTTCCCGGCGCTCCTGCGGCACCCACGGGTCGGCCCGGTCCTCGTCCTTCAGGTGGACGGTGGTCATGCCGACCGGGTGTCCGCCGGTCGGCCGCGGCAACGCCGGGGCGTCCCGCGGCGCGTGCGCCGGTGTGGCCGCGGCCCGGGCCGAACCCGCCTGGGCCGTACCGGTCATGAGCAGGGCGGCTGCCGCAACAGCCAGGAACGCGCGCCTCATTGGTGTCCTCACGGCGATGTACGTCGTCGGGGGTGCTCCCCGCGACCCGGTGTGTCCAGGCTAGGAAGCTGTCCCGCGGCTGCCATCGGCCCACGGATGCAACACCCGTCCCTCCCTACATCCGTGGGATGACGTCCGCGGATGACCGCCCCCGGGCCGCGGTTCGTCCAGACGGGTCCGGTTCCGGCGCGGCCGGGCGGTCCTGCGATGGTCCGCCCATCACACGAGTCACCCTCGGAGAGGAGCGCGCCACCCTCCATGCCCGTCTCTCGTTTGACGTCCGGATCACCCGAAGGGAGAAGCATGGTGCGTACGAGGTCCGCCACGTTGGCCACGGCCCTGCTGTCCACGCTGTTGTGCGGAGCCGGCGGGCCGGCGAGCGCGCGCGACGGGGTCCCCCCTGACGGGCAGGCGCTGCACGACGCGGCCCTGATCGGCATCGCGGCCGCCGGCAGCGCGGCCGCGCAGGAGTTCAGGACGGCCGACGCCCGCCTGTCACGGGTCAGCCTGTACCTGAGCAGCACGGCGGCCGGCGGCCGGGTACGGGTCGAGGTCCGCGGTACCCGGGAGGACTCCGGGTCCGCGATCGCCTCCCGTACGGTCGACGTGGCGGCGCTGGGCGGTGCGGGCGCGGGCTGGGTGGAGGTTCCCCTCGACGCCGCCGTGACGCCGGACACCCCGTACTACCTGTTCGCGCAGGCGACGACCCCGGACGGCAAGCCGGTCGTCTGGCACGGAACCCGGCAGACGGCCGCCGGTGCGCCGGTGAGCTGGCACCGCGACGGGCCGGCCGGCCGCTGGGAGGCGGTCGCGTCCCGGCTGGCGTTCCATGTGAACCCGGCCGGTGCGGAGCGGTGCGGCGAGACGGATCCCTGCTACGTGCCGGCCGCCGACCGGATCGCGCGGACGTCGGGCCTGCTCTCCAACGGCACCGACGTGGAGGCGGTCACTCCGGAGTTCGCCGTCGGCGCCCGGTACGTGACCGGCGGCAACGTGCTGCGCCTGCCGTCCGGGCGGTGGCGGTACCTGCCGGCCGGCAGGGCCGCCTCCGTCGTCGTCGAAGCGGACGACGCGCTCGCCCTGGAGCAGATCGCCGAGTCCCGCGCGTGGCTCGCGGCGGGCCGGATCCCGGGCGCGGCGGGGGCCCGGCGCGAAAGCGCCGAGCGGGCCCTGCTGTCCATGCGGGCGCTGCTGCGGTCGAACGGTTCCTTCGCCGCGGCCTGGTCACCGTTCTGGGACTTCTCCTGGCCGCGCGACTCCAGCTTCGCCGCCGTGGCGTTCGCGCACTGCGGGTACGACGAGGAGGCGTACCGGATCCTGCGGTACAACGCGGGGACGCAGCGCGCCGACGGCACCTGGGAGGCCCGTACGCGGCTGGACGGTTCCGGGCCGCCGGACGACAGGCCGTGGCAGCTCGACGGGAACGGCTGGGTGCCCTGGGCCACGTGGCAGTGGTACCGGACGGCCCCGGAGGCGGGCCGCGCGGCGCGGCTGGAGGCCCTCTACCCGATGCTCCGCAAGGCGGCGGACCACGCGGCCGGGAGCCTCGACGCCGACGGCCTGCCCCCGGCTTCTCCCGACTACTGGGAACTGTCCACCGACACCGTCAACATCGGGACGGCGGCGCCCCTGCTGGCGGGGCTGAACGCGGCCGCGGACCTGGCGCGGGGTCTGGGCCGTACGCAGGACGCCACCCGGTGGGCCGTCGCGGCGCAGCGGCTGTCCGCGGGCATCGAGCGGCGGTTCGCCCCGCTCGGGTATCCGCGGACCGCCGACGGGCTGCACGGCCGGGACAGCGCCGTCGCGTTCATGGCGCCGCCGTTCAACCAGGCCCCCGCCGGTCTCCCCCGCGCCCTCGACGACACGTACGCGGCGCTGCTGCGGCCCAACGGCGGCGTGATCCCCGGCGACGATCCCGATGCCCCGTGGGGCGACATCACCTGGACGCCCAGTACCTCCTTCTTCGCGCTCGCGTGGGCCGGCACGGGGGAACGGGAGAAGGCCGACGCGGTCGTGGACTGGGTGCTGTCCAAGCGCAACGCGCTCGGTGAACTCCCCGAGACGGTCAGCCCCGACGGCCGTCCGAAGGCGGTCGTTCCGCTCGGCTGGACCGACGCCATCGTGCTCCTCGCCCTGCGCGCCACGGAGGGCACCCCGCTGCCGGCCCCGCCGATGGCCCGGCCCTGATCCCGGGACCCGTACCGGGGGTGGCACCAGCACCACCCCCGGTGCGGGCAGCAGCACGATCGTCACGGGGCGTCCCCTCGGAGAGGCTTGGCGGAGCCGATCCACTCCGACGGGAAGAGCCCTTCACATGCAGTTTTCCAGTGTGCGCCCCGCACGATGGGCCGCGGCCGCCGCCTGCGCGGTCCTCGCCCTCTCCGCCCTGCCGGCGTCCGCGGCCGGCGTCGCGGCGCCGGCCGGGGCGCCGCCCGTTCCGGCGCGGTACGCCCAGCAGCGGCTCGACTGGCACGCCTGCCCGGACGGGGCGCTGGAGTGCGCCGCGATGGCGGTGCCGCGCGACTGGTACCACCCCGACGCGGGGCCGGACCTCACGGTCGCGGTGTCCCGGCACCGTGCCACGGGCTCCGCCGCCCGGCGCGGCGTCCTGCTGACGGCGGCGGGCGGGCCGGGCGCCTCGGGTCTGGGGCGGCCCGCGGGGCTGGCCTCGTACGCACCGGAACTGGCGGCCGCCTACGACATCGTCGGTTTCGACCAGCGCGGCATCGGGGCGAGCACCAAGGTGGTCTGCTCGGACCAGGACACCGTGGACGCCCTGTTCGGCAGCGGTGACCTGCGCGACCGTTCGGAAGGGGCGGTCCGCGCCACCCTGGAGCGCACCCGGGGCTTCGTGGAGGACTGCCGCCGCAACTCGGGCGATCTGCTCCCCTACCTGACGACCGCCCAGGTGACGCACGACATGGACCTCTACCGGAGCCTGCTGGGGGCCGAGCGGGTCTCCTACTACGGCCCCTCGTACGCCGGATTCCTCGGCGCGTACTACGCGAGCGGGTTCCCCGGCCGAGTCGACCGGTTCGTGCTGGACAGCACCGTCGACTTCAGCGGTGGCTGGGAGTCCTTCTCGACGGGGCAGCCGCTGAGCTTCCAGCGCCGGTTCGAGGAGGACTTCCTGCCGTGGCTCGCGAAGAACGACGCCACCTACCACATGGGCCGCACGCCCCGGGAGGCGAAGGCCGGGTACGAGCGGCTCCGCCGCGGCCTGCGGGACCGGCCGCTCGACCTCGACGGGACCGTGGTGACGGCCAACCACCTCGACGCGGCCACGACCGGAGTCATCTACGACGGCGACTCCTTCCCCCAGATCGCGGCGGCGTTCGGCGTCCTGGAACGCCCGCAGGACGCGCCGCCCGAGGTCAGGCGGGCCGTCGCCCGCAAGCTCGGGCACCCGATGTCGGCGGAGTTCGCCGCCGCCTACTTCTCCGTCACCTGCTCCGACACCCCCTGGACGCGGGACACCGGCCACTGGGTGGCCAGGAGCGCCGCGGACACCCGCCGGTACCCGATGGCAGGGGCGCGGGAGCTGACCTTCGCGTCGGTCTGCGCCGCCTGGCCGCGCTCCACCGCGCCGCGCGTCGAGGTCACCGGCAAGGGGCTGCCGCCGGTCCTGATGCTGAGCTCGCTCCGTGACCCGGCGACCCACTACGAGGGCGCCCTGCGGTCGCACCGGGCGCTCGCGGGTTCGCGTCTGATCACCATCGGGGGCGGTGACCACGTCGCCTACCAGTCGCACCACGCCTGTGCGGACGCCTACGTGGAGGAGTTCCTGCTCGACGGACGGCTGCCGGCCCGGGATTCCTCCTGCGCGGCGAAGCCGCTGCCGGAACCGAAGGTTTGACAGGGGCCGGACCCGAGTCCATTATTCCACTACTCATCTAGTGGATTCATGGAGAGAGGGGGGACGCCGTGCGCGAGACGACCGATGACGCTGCGGCCGACAACCGGTGGGCCGTCGAGGCGCGCGGGCTGGGCAAGAGGTACCGCCGGGGGTGGGCACTTCGAAACGCCTCGTTCCGGATACCCGCCGGCCGTATCGCCGCGCTGGTGGGACCCAACGGCGCCGGCAAGAGCACCCTGCTCGGTCTGGCGACCCGGCTCGTCGAGCCGACGGCCGGTGAGCTGAGCGTCTTCGGCCGTCCCGTCGGCTCGGAGGACACCCGGACCCGCTGGGCCTACCTCGGACAGGACAAGCCGCTCTTCAAGCGCTTCACCGTCGCCCGAACCCTGCGCATGGGGCAGGAGCTCAACCCGGCCTGGGACCAGGAGGCGGCGGAACGGATCGTGCGCGGCGGCAACGTGCCGATGGAGGCGCGGATCGGGGACCTCTCGGGGGGCCAGCACACCCGCGTGGCCCTCGCGCTCGCCTTCGGCAAGCGGCCCGAACTGCTGCTCCTCGACGAGCCGATGGCCGATCTCGATCCGGTGGCCCGGGACGAGATCGGCTCGCTGCTCCTCTCCGAGGCGGCCGAGCACGGAACGACGGTCCTGCTGTCCTCGCACCTGCTGAGCGAGATCGAGGACATGTGCGACCACCTGCTGGTCCTCGCCGACGGGCGCGTCCGCATGGCGGGCGACACGGACGAGCTGCTCCCGATGCACACCCTGGTGACGGGCGTGACCGACGAGGGCGGCGCACTGCCCGCCGCCCTCGCCGCCCACACCCTGATCGAGGCCCGGACCTCGGGGCGGCACTTCACCGCACTGGTGCGCCGCGAGGCCCCGATCGGCCCGGAGTGGCAGCCGGCCGAGCCCAGCCTGGAGGAAGTGCTGCTCGCCTACCTCCGCTCGCCGCAGGCCCCCGCCCTGCTCTCGCCCAGCTCCGTTCCCGGCCACCGAGAGGACCGCGCCGCATGAACACGCTCACCCGGGGCCCCGCGACGCGGGACCGCAAGCCGTCCGGTCCCCGCGCGCTGCGCGGGCTGGCCTGGCTCATGGTGCACCAGCACCGCGCCGCCCTCCTGTCCTGCCTCGCGGTCACCGTGATCGGGGCGGCCTGGATCGTGTACCAGCGCGGCGCGATGCTGGACGCCCTGCACGGCGCCGGCTGGCCCGGCACACCCGGCTCCGTCGACGAGGCCCTGAGCAACCGGATCTCCAACGACCTGGAGTCCGGCGGATCGACGCTGGGCTTCCTGCCCGTCCTGCTCGGCGCGTTCCTCGGCGCACCGCTCATCGCCGCCGACCACGAGCACGGCACGGTGCGCCTCGTCACCACGCAGTCGGTGACCCTGCGTCAGTGGCTGCTGGCCAAGCTGTCGTTCGCGCTGATCCTGGTGACGGTGCCGACGGCGGTCCTGGGCCTGCTCTACGCCTGGTGGTGGCGCTCCGTCGGACCGTTCGCCCCCGACGACTGGCTGACCGGCTCGGTGTTCGACACCACGGGTCCCGTCCTCGTGGCCACCGCCCTGTTCACCACCTCGCTCGGCCTGGCGGTCGGCACCCTGCTGCGGCGGGTCACGCCCGCCATGACCCTCACCTTCCTGATCTCGGCCGCCTCCCTGTTCGCGGCCTCCCTCTTCCGGGACCGGCTCGCCACGCCGCGCAGGCTCGCCTTCCCGCTCGACAGCACCCCGCCGGCCGTCCTCGACCACGCGGTGCAGATCGACCAGTGGGTGGGGACGGCGTCGGGCAGGCTCTACGGCTGGAGCACCTGTGCGCACGAGTCCTCGCCCGAGGCCTGCCGCAGCGAACGCGGCATCGTCAACTCGGTCTGGGACTACTTCGGCCGCGACCAGATGGCGGGCATGCAGTGGACCTACGCGGGGGTGCTGCTGGCGGCCGCCGTCCTGCTCCTGGGCGTGTGCGCGCTGCGGACCGGCAGGGGCCGGATGTAGGGCGGCAACCGCCTAGGCTGGACCGGATCCACAAGGGATCGACCGACGAGGGATCAAGGAGGCGGGCGCCGTGGTCGTGTTCCGCATCGAACGACGCAGCGGTCTGCCCGCCTACCTCCAGATCGTCCACCAGGTGGAGCAGGCGCTCCGCATGGGGGCGTTGGCCGAGGGCGACAAGCTGCCCACCGCGGCGCAGGTCGCCGCCACCACGAAGGTGAACCCCAACACCACCCTCAAGGCGTACCGGGAACTGGAGCGGTCCGGGCTGGTGGAGGTGCGCCAGGGGTCGGGCACCTTCATCACGCGCACGCTGGCCACGTCCCGGACCGCCCCGGAGTCGCCCGTGCGGGCCCGGCTCGGCGAGTGGATGCGCGAGGCGCGGGAGCACGGCCTGACCGCGCAGGAGGTGACGAGCCTGTTCGACACCGTCCTGGGCGAGCAGTACCCGGCGGGGGTCATGAGACCCGCGCACACCCCGGCCGTCCCAGCCACCCCACCCCCACCCACCACCTGAGATTCATTGCAGGATCGTGAATACGATCTTTCAAACCAAGCCTTTTCCGGGATCCATGCCTACCGTTCGTAGGTACCTCGCTTGACGCGTTTCGTCTACCACTGGATCCCACGATGCTTGCTGTATCTCCGCGCCGCCGTACCGCGCTCGCCCTCGCGACCTCCGCCACCGCCCTCGCGCTCCTCGTCTCCGGCTGCGGGTTCGGCGGCTCCGACGAGCGGCGCATCCGCGTGGGCGTGGCGGGCGACTCCCCCGAGTGGGACGTCCTCGCCAAGGAGGCGAAGAAGGAGGGGCTCACGGTCGAGACCGTCGTCTTCGACGACTACTCGCTGCCCAACAAGGCCCTCAGCGCGGGCGACATCGAGCTCAACGCCTTCCAGCACCTGGTCTTCCTCGCTCAGTCGAACACCGAGAACAAGACCGACATCGCGCCGATCGCCGCGACCACGGTGGTGCCGCTCGGTCTCTACTCCGGCAAGCACAAGCAGCTCGCGGACCTGCCCGACCAGGCCGGGATCGCGCTTCCCAACGACCCCGCGAACCAGGGCCGGGCCCTGCGCGTGCTGGAACAGGCGAAGCTCATCGAGCTGAAGAAGGACGCCGGGCTGTTCGCCACCCCGGACGACATCACCTCCAACCCCAAGCACATCAAGCTCACCCCGGTGAACGCCCAGCAGACCCCCCGCACGCTCAAGGACACCGACGCCGCGATCATCAACGACGGGGTCGCCGAACTCGCCGGCATCGACGCCAAGACCGCGCTGTTCAAGGACGATCCCACCAGCCCGCAGGCCGTCCCCTACCTGAACGTGATCGCCGCCCGCGCGGACCAGAAGGACAACGCGGACTACGAGAAGATCGTGAAGCTGTACGCGTCGAAGGCCGTGCAGGACGAGGTCCGCCGCACCAGCAACGGCACCGCCCACCACGTCGAACTGCCCGCCGCCGAGCTGCGCGCCGAGCTCGCCCGCGTAGCGAAGCAGCTGGGCCGATGACGGCCGCGGTCGAACTGCGGGACGTCCACAAGGAGTTCCCCGGTGGGGCGCGTGCCGTCGACGGGGTGAGCCTGTCCGTCGCGGCGGGCAGCGTCTTCGGGGTCGTCGGGCACAGCGGCGCGGGCAAGTCCACCCTCCTGCGCCTGGTCAACGGCCTGGAGGAGCCGACCTCGGGCAGCGTCCTCGTCGACGGCCAGGACCTCGCCGCGCTCGGCGAGCGCGCGTTGCGTCCGATCCGCCGCGAGATCGGCATGATCTTCCAGCAGTTCAACCTCTTCCGCTCCCGCACCGTCCTCGGCAACGTCCTCTACCCGCTGCGCCTGGCCGGGATGGACCGCGCGCCCGCCCGGGCGCGCGCCGAGGAGACCCTGGACTTCGTCGGCCTCTCCGGGCACGGCAAGCGTTACCCCGAGCAGCTGTCCGGCGGACAGCGCCAGCGCGTCGGCATCGCCCGCGCACTGGCCACCCGCCCGAAGGTGCTGCTGTGCGACGAAGCCACCTCGGCCCTCGATCCGCAGACCACCCAGGAGGTCCTGGCCCTGCTGCGCCGGGTCAACCGCGAACTGGGCGTCACCATCGTCCTGATCACCCACGAGATGGAGGTCGTCCGTTCCCTGTGCGACCGGGTCGCCGTCATGGAGGACGGCCGGGTCGTGGAGAGCGGCGAGGTCTACGAGGTGTTCGCGCGGCCGCGCCACCGCACCACGGCCGCCTTCGTACGCTCGGCGCTGCACAGCGAACCCGACGGCCCGCTCCTCGACCGGCTGCGCGCCCGCCATCCGGGACGGCTGGTCACGCTCCCGGTCGTCGACGGGGCCCCGGTGACGGACGGGCTCTCGCCGCTGCTGCGCGAGCACGGCGTGGACTTCACGTTCGTCCACGGAGGCGTCGGCGAGGTCCGCGGCCGGCCCCTCGGCAGCGTGACCATCGAACTGCGGGGCGAGGCGCGGGCCGTCGAGGCCGTGGCCGCCGGACTCGGCGCGGGCGCCGGCCGGGAGGTGGGTGCCGCGTGAAGGCGGACTGGAGCACCTTCTGGCCCAAGGTCGTCGAGGCGACCGGCGAGACCGTCTACATGGTGCTGATCACGCTCGCGCTCTCCACCGTCGGCGGGCTCGTGGTGGGGCTGTCCCTCTACGCCACCCGCAAGGGCGGCATCCTGCCGAACCGGATCGTGCACGCGGTCCTGGGCACGTTCATCAACGTCATCCGGCCGGTGCCGTTCATCATCGCGATCGTGGCCCTGGCCCCCGTCACCCGGGCCGTGGTCGGCACCATGATCGGCACCGATGCCGCGATCTTCCCGATGACGATCGTGGCCACCTTCGGGATCGCGCGGATCGTCGAGTCGAACCTGCTCTCCGTCGAACCGGGCGTCATCGAGGCGGCCCGCTCGATGGGGGCCGGACCGCTGCGCATCCTGCTCACGGTGCTCGTCCCCGAGGCCCTGGGGCCGCTCGTCCTCGGCCTGACCTTCATGCTCGTCGCGCTCATCGACTTCTCGGCGGTGGCCGGGACGGTCGGCGGCGGAGGCGTCGGAAACCTCGCCATGACCTACGGCTACCTGCGCTTCGACACCTCCGTCATGGTGGTGACGGTGCTGGTCCTCATCATCCTGGTGCAGTCCGCCCAGTTCCTCGGCAACCGCGTGTCGCGCAGGATCCTCCGGCGCTGACCGGCCGCCGCCCCGCCCCGGCCACCATCGGCTCCCCCCTTCCGAGGGGCCGGTGGTGGCCGCCGCCACGTCCGGGGCCCGGAGTGTGGGGGCGGCGCACATCGGCAGGGCCCGGCGCACGTCCTTAACGTTCGGTCATGACGAGCGGATTCGGTGGAACGGTGCCCGGGCTCCCGGCCGGCGGGCTGGGCGGGCGTACGGCCATGGTGACGGGCGGCGGGAGCGGCATCGGGCGGGCCTGCGCCGTGGCGCTGGCCGCCGCGGGGGCCATCGTCCACGTCGTGGACGTCGACGCGGGGGCCGCCGCGCACGTGGCGGAGCTCGTGGGCGGGCGGGCCCATCCGGCGGACCTCGCGGATCCGGCCGCGATCGCGGCCCTGCCCGCCGATCTCGACATCCTGGTCAACAACGCCGGACTCCAACACGTCGCGGCCATAGAGGACTTCCCGCCCGAGCGGTTCGAGCTGCTCCAGAAGGTGATGGTCACCGCGCCCTTCCTGCTGCTGCGCCGGACCCTCCCCCACATGTACGCGCGGGGCTGGGGCCGGGTGGTCAACGTCTCCAGCGTGCACGGCCTGAGGGCCAGCGCCTTCAAGTCCGGCTACGTGACGGCCAAGCACGCGCTGGAAGGGCTCAGCAAGGTCACCGCCCTGGAAGGTGCGCCGCACGGCGTGACGAGCAACTGCGTGAACCCCGGCTACGTGCGCACCCCGCTCGTCGAACGGCAGATCGCCGCCCAGGCGGAGGCACACGGCCTCCCGCCCGAACGGGTCGTCGGCGAGGTGCTGCTGCGGGGTTCCGCGATCAAGCGGCTGATCGAACCCGAGGCGGTCGCGGCCGTCGCGCTGTGGCTCTGCGGCCCGCACACCGGGCACGTCACGGGCGCCTCCCTGCCCATGGACGGCGGCTGGACCGCCGCTTGACGGACCGTGCATATGCCTTCGGCCAACTTCCTCACTCCACCCACCCACCCAAATCCTTAGGTTAGGCTGCCCTAATCATATGGGGGTACGGGATGACGGAGAACGCATCACACCAGGCCCGACAGGACCAGTGGGCCGACCGGATACTGGCATGGCTGACCTCGCAGGAGGAGATCGACAGGTCGCTGCGCGACGCACTGCGCCGCACGCCCAGCCAGCGCGAGGAGACCATCGCGCACATGGCGGAAGCCGTACGGGGAGCGGCGCAGGGACTGACCATCCCGGGGTGCGCCGCCGCCGCGGGCATACCCGAGCACATGCTCCGCGACTGGCTGGCTCTCGACGCCAGTTTCGCCGAGGCGATCCGGGCCGGACAGGCCCTCGCCTCGGCGCACGGCCTCGGACCCGGCGCGGCGCCGACTCCGGCCGCCCTCCAGCTGGTCCTCAACGCGATCCGCAAGGGCGCGACGTGGCCGGCGGCGGCGGGCCTGGTCGGGATCTCGGTGCGCCGGTTCAACCGTCTGCGGGCCGAGGCGCCACCCGTCGCGGCCCTGATCGCGGCGGCGCAGCGGGCCCGGTCGCCGAAGAGGCACGGCACCGGCCCGCGGCGCCGGACCGCGGAGGGCCGGGCGCGCCGGGCGGGGTACCGGCTGGTGCTCCTGGACGACCCGCTCCTGTCGTCCGGCCGCCCGCAGTGCCCGGACCGGACGGCGCCGGAGCCGGAGGGCGGGGGGCCCGGCGGCGGGAGGGGCTAGCGCCGTGGCCTTTCCGGTCACGGCACTGGTCAGGAGTACCGCGTCACCAGTCCCCGGCTGCGGAAGGAGCGCATCATGCGGTTCAGCGCGTAGAGGCTGAGCAGCATCAGGACGAGGGTCCCGGCGGCGGCGGTGCCCAGCTCCCGCCACGGCACGGCCCCGCCTGCGGTCAGGGCCCGCCCGGCGGCGAACACGTGCGTGGTGGGCAGGACTTGGGCGAGGGGACGCAGGGCGGCCGGGAGCGTGGAGACCGGGTAGAAGACGCCCGACAGCGGCATCACCACGGACAGGGCGCCCCAGACCAGGGCTTCGGCCCCGCTGCCGTAGCGCAGCACCAGGCCCACCACCAGGAGGGCCACCGACCAGCCGCAGGCGAGCAGCAGGGCCGCCACCGGGATCAGGCCGAGGCCGAGTGCCGTGACGTCGAAGGCGTAGGCGGCGAAGGCGAGTGCGGCGACCGCGGCCGTACTCGCCGCGGTGCGCAGGAGGGCGAACAGGCCGACGCCCGCGAGGTACTCCCACTCCCGCATGGGGGTGGCCAGCAGGCCGAGGAGGTTCCGTGACCAGGTCTCCTCCAGGAAGCCGGTCGCGAGCGAGATCTGTGTCTGGTGGACGAGGTGCCACAGGACGGTTCCGCTGAGCAGGTACACGGCCACCGTGGTCGCGGCCCCCGGATCGGTGCCCGCCGCCTCGGCGGCGAACAGGCCGATGGACCCGTAGAGCAGGGTGTCGACGAGGGGCCAGACCAGTACGTCGAAGAAGCGGTGCGGGCTGCGCTTGAGCACCAGCCAGTGGCGGCGGGCGACGGCGCGCACCCGGTGCGCGGAGGCGACGGCCGGGGAACGCAGCGCGGGAGGGCGGTAGCCGTCCGTGGCGACGGGGCTGACGGGGATCGTCATCGGGCGGACGCCCTTTCGCGGTCGCGTTCTTCGGCCAGGTGCAGGAAGACGCCCTCCAGGTCGGCCCTGCCGAAGCGGTGCGCCACTTCGGCGGGTGTTCCGTCCGCGGCGATCCGGCCGCCGTGGAGGAACATCACGCGCTCGCACAGCCGCTCCACTTCCACCATGTCGTGGCTGGTGACCAGCAGGGCGGTGCCCTGTTCCGCCGAGAGGGACAGCAGAGCCGTGCGCACGCGCAGCGCGATGTCCGGGTCGAGGGAGGCGGTGGGTTCGTCCAGGACCATCAGGCGGGGTTCGTGCAGGGCGGCCTTGGCGATGCCGACCAGGGTGCGCTGGCCGCTGGACAGTTCGGTGCCGATGGCGACGGCGAGGTGCTCGATGCCGAACCGGGACAGGACCCGCTCCACGGCGGCGCCGGGGGCGCGCAGCCCGTACAGGTCCGCGTAGAGCCGCAGGTACTCGCGGACGCGGACCCGGTCGGGCAGGGGGAGGTAGCCGGCGACGAAGCCGACACCCTGCATGGCCCTGGCCCGTTCGGCGTGCACCGTACGACCGAGGATCTCGACCCGGCCCGCGTCGGGTTCGACGGCGCCGAGGCACATGAGGAGGGTGGTGGTCTTTCCCGCGCCGTTGGGGCCGAGCAGGCCCAGGCGCTCTCCCGCGCGGACGGTGAAGCCGACGCCGTCGACGGCCCGGCCGCGCCGGTACTCCTTGACCAGGCCGCTCGCCTCCAGCACGACGGGGCGCCGGTCCGCACCGGGAGCGCCGGGGCCGTGCGGGGTCAGCACGGCGGGTCCAACGGCGTTTCCAGGGGCGACAGTTCCCAGACCACTTCGGCCCGCAGGGGTCCGGTGCGGGCGAGGAAGGTGCCGTGGTCGGGGACGAGGGCGGCCAGCTGGGAGGCGTAGCACAGGACGGCCTCGTGTTTGGCCCGCCACTGTTCGTCCGTCAGGACCAGGGCGTGACGGACGTTGGTGCGGTGGCTCGTCAGCAGCTCCTGGTACGCGAGTCCGCACCTCGGGCTCCGCGCCAGGGCGGCGCTCGCCCCGTCACTGCCCCATTCGGGCAGGTGCCCGGTGTAGGGGAGGTCGGCGTAGACCCACGGTGCGGGGGCGCCGAGCGCGGCGAGCACCTTCATGGCGCGCGTCCGGACGCCCGCGTGGTCGGGCTGGTTGCTGCCGAGCGGGGCGAGGATCCGGGTGCCGGGGGCGAGGCCCTCCAGGAAGGCGTCGAGGAGGTCGGGTTCCCCGCCGTCGCCGTACGGCCCGTCGGGATGGCCGAGGACGACCTGTTCGACGCCGAGGAGGGCGCAGGCCCGGGCGTCCTCGGCGCGGCGGGTGCGGTGGGCCTCGGCGGCGGTGGAGAACCCGCAGGTGCCGTCCCACCACGAGACCGGCGCTCCGGGCGCCGGGGCGCCGCCGAAGACGGTGACGACGGCGACGGGTGCGGGCAGTGCGGGCAGCAGTCCGGCGAGGGACAGGATGGCGTCGTCGAAGTGCGGGGAGAGGACGACGGTGCGCCAGCGGGGCGGTTCGGGGGCGGGCATGGTTCCTCCGGGTCAGGTGCGGACGTCGGGGCGGATGACGGCGCCGGCGGCGGGAGCGGCGGGGATGGCGGGGCGGATGACGGCGCCCAGGGCGGCGAAGGCGGCGTCCCACTGGGCGTCGTCGCCCTGCCAGCGGCCGGGGCGCGCCGCGACGGTGCCCCAGCGGACGCCGGGCGGGAGGGCGGCCGTGTCGCCGGGGAGCGTGCGGCGCAGCCACAGCAGGGCGAAGCGGTGGCCGGGGTGGCGGTCGCGGAGCAGGGCGTGCAGACGGGCCAGGTCGGCGGCTTCTCGTTCGTCGAAGGCGTCGTGGTGGACGTACAGCACGCGGGTGGGCGAGGCGGTCAGCCGGCGCCACCGCTCCGCGAGGTGCTCGAACTTGGCGCGTACGGCGGGGAACTGGTCAGCGATGTCGTGGGCCGTCAGGGGTCCGCCGTCGGGGGTGTGGAAGTCGTGGAAGAAGCGGATCCGTGAGCCCGTGTCGAGTGCGCAGGTGCTGTTGCCGAAGGGTTCGGTCAGGCCGGGGCGCAGGACTTCGCGGAAGTCGGTCGCGAGGGTGTCGTACACGGAGTCGAAGTCGAGGTCGAGCCAGTCGAAGAAGTGGGCCCGTTCGTCGCCGGTGATCCGCCGGATCTGGTGGGTCGATTCGCAGTGGTAGCCGAGGCCGACGCAGACGTCGTACACCTGGTCCTCCGGGGTGGCAGGGGGATGGGGGTGGCCGGGCGGTTCAGGCGCGCAGGGGGCCGGTGCAGGTCCGGCCGGTGAGGAGTTCGGCGGCCGCGACCGCGTTGACCAGGCCGGCTCCGCGGGTGAGGACGAGCCGGCCGCCGGGTTCCGGGGTCTGCGGGCCGAGGCCCATCTCGACGGTGACGAGGTCGGGCCTGCGGGCGCGCAGGGCGTCGAGGGCGGCCCGCTGCCAGGGGTCGAGGGCGGCGTCGCGTACGGCGACGGCGACGGGGCCGGTGTCGGGCAGGGGGACGTTCCGTGGATCGGTGCCCTGTTCCACGTCGGTGTCGGAGGCCAGTGCGTCGAGGAGCTTCAGGGCCGGGGCGAGTCCCCAAGGGGCCGTTCCGACGGCCATGTTGGCGCCGGTGACGAGCCGTACGGAGTGCACCGGCTCGCCGGGGGCCACGGGCGGCAGACCGGCCGAGGCGAGGGCGCGGCGGGCGGCGGCGAGCCCGATGCCGGACCCGTTCTCGGAGCCGGGCGCGGAACCGGCCGGGGCCGTGGTGAGCGGGCCGGGGTGCGGGGCCGCAGTCGGCGCCGCCCAGGCGCGGAGTGCGGCGACCCGGGCGGCGGCCTCCTCCAGCCGTTCGAGGGTGAGTTGGCCGGTGCGCAGGGCGTGCTCCACCGCCCGGTGGACCTCGGGGAGGAGCAGCTCGCCGTCGGTGGCGCCGAGCAGGACGAGGTCGACGCCCGCGGACCAGGCGAGGACGGCCGCGCCGCCGAAGCCCCAGCGGTCCCTGACGGGGGCCATCTCCATGGCGTCGCTGATCACCACGCCCTCGTGGCCGAGTTCCTCGCGGAGCAGGCCGGTGACGATCCGGTGGCTCAGGGTGGCGGGCAGGTCGGAGAGGTGCGGGAGCCGGATGTGGCCGGTCATGACCGCTTTGGCGCCGGCGGCGATGCCCCCGGCGAAGGGGGGCAGGTCGAGTGCGCGGAGGGCGTCGAGGTCGCGGTGGATGTCGGGCAGTGCCGTGTGCGAGTCCGTCACGGTGTCGCCGTGTCCGGGGAAGTGCTTCAGGGTGGCGGCGACGCCGTGCTCCTGGAGGCCCTGGACGAAGGCGCGGGTGTGGCGGGCGACCGGGCCGGGCCGGGAGCCGAAGGAGCGGACGCCGATGATCGGGTTGTCGGGGCGGGAGTTGACGTCGGCGCAGGGGCCCAGGCAGAGGTTGATCCCGGCAGCGCGCAGGTCGGCGCCGACGGCCAGGGCGACGCGGCGGGTCAGTTCGGGGTCGTCGACGCTGCCGAGGGCGTGGTTGCCGGGGTAGACGCTGCCGCGGTGGTAGTCGAGCCGGGTGACGTCACCCCCTTCCTCGTCCAGGGCGATCAGGGCGTCGGGCCGTACCGCGCGGATCGGATCGACGATGTCCTCGCGCAGGCCGCGCCCGGTGGAGCGGAGGTTGGTGCCGAACAGGCCTACTCCGGCGAGCCCTTCGTCCAGGGCGCGCAGGATCCAGCCGGGTGGTGTCCGGCCGTCGTAGGCGGGCAGCAGGCAGGCGTTGACCAGGGTCGTGGCAGTGCTCACGGGCGTTCAACCTTCGGGAACGGGACGGAGGAAGGAGACGGGTGCGGAGGGGCGCCGCCACCGGCTCGGAACGGGCGTGGGGGGTACGGCGGAAGCGGTACGGGGCGGGGCACGGCGGCGGTGGCGTGCAGGGGCCGCACGTACCGGAGCGTCGTACGGAGGCCGTCGTACGGAGGCCGTCGGGCCGAGGGGCCCGCGGTCAGGGCCCGGGCGGGGTCAGCGGGCGGCGGTGCGGCGCAGCAGGACGCCGGTGCTCCCGCGCTTGCTGAGGTAGGCGCGGCCGCCGCAGACGGCTTCGAGCGCGGGACGGACGAGGACCGTTTCCCCGGCGTTCTCCCAGTGCGGGGCGGTCTCCAGCCAGGGGACGAGGCGGCTGGCGATCGCCTCGGGTTCGAGGGCGACGAAGACCAGGCCGGTCGGCAGGGTGTCGAGCAGGTCGAGGTCCTGGCCGTAGTAGAGCATCTCGATCAGCAGGTACGCGGGTCCGGGCAGGCGGGGCCGGGCGGCCAGCTCCTCGAGTCCGTCGGGGTGGACGCGGCCCGTGTCGCCGAGGCGTGCGGCCAGGCGCCGGCGGAAGAGGGGGTTGGGTTCGGTGGCCTCGACGGTGAAGCCCTTGTCGCGGAGCCGGACGGTGAGCGCGCCCTCGCAGGCGCCGACCTCGGTCAGCGGTCCGTCCGCGGGGGCCAGCCGGCCGGCGATCCAGGCGGTCGTCGCGTCCAGCCGTTCCTGCTCGTAGGGGGAGCTCGCGAACTCCCACGGGTCCTCCACCGTGGCGGCTCCGTCGTCGAGGCTGGACAACAGGGCGAAGAGTCCGTCGCGTTCGGCGGGCCCGGCCTCGAAGTACCGCTCGGTGGCCGGGACTCGGGCGGTGTACAGCATCTGTTCCGGTGAACGGGTGGACAGGAGGTGGGCGCAGTGCCGGTTGACGAAGTCGAGTTTGGCGGCGGTCTGGGCGGCGTCGAGCGGACGGTCCAGGTCGCTGATGAACTGGAGGTAGGGCGAGTAGCCCACGGCGTGCCGGACGGGGAGGCCCTCGGTCTCCGCCGCGCGGGCGGCGTCGCGGCCGAGTACGCCCCGGCTCCGGCGGTTGTCGGCGGGCGAGTGGGTCCACAGCCGCGCGGGCCGGCCGGCCGCCGCCCGGCGGAGCAGGACGGCCAGGGGTTCCGGCCCGGGCGAGGCGGCCGTGTCGTCGACCGGGCGTACGTGGCCCGCCAGCGCGGCGAGCCGCTCGCGCGGGTCCGTGCCCGGGGGAAGGACCAGGTGGGCGCCGGTGTCGCCGGACAGGACGTGGACCTCGGTGCGCCGGGGGTCGGAGAGGACGGAGAGGAAGTCGAGAACCGCGTCTTCGGCTCTGAGTACGGCCACGATGTCGATCACGGACGGGTCCTCCACGAGAGGGGTTTGGCGGAAGGCGGAACGGGACCGCTGCCGGCCGGCGCGAGTTCTGTTAAGAACCCTAACCATCACGGAGTCGGGTGGTCCAGACCAATTTCACGCCGAACGGAGCCCGCTCGACATCCCCTCGAAGGAGCCTCGCCGCACGCTCGGGAACGACCCGACACTCGGCCCGGGAAGCGCACCGCTGACCCCTTCGCGCGAACCGGCCGCACGGCCCGCGCACGGCGCGGGACCTCGGCGTTTGCCGCCACGGCGGCGCGGGGTGCGGCGCCCGGCAACCCGGGCCGGGGGCCCGGGCGCGGGCGGGATGGGGGTGTCGGGCGCAGCGCCTGGCGCGCGGGGGTGCGACGCGGCCGGGCCCACGGCTCCAACCGTACGAATCCAGCCATTTGACCATGCACGATCAAGCTGGCGGGGGTTTCGCCGGGGCACGGGCCACGGACCTCGTACCTGTAACCCCGGCGGAAGGCGAAGGACGAAAGGTGGGACTGGTGGGCGGCCGTCAGCCCTTCCTGACCACGCTGGACTTGAGCTGCATGGGGCCGAAGCCCTCGACCTTGCAATCGATGTCGTGTCCGTCCACGCCCTCGACGAGGCGGATGTTGCGGACCTTCGTGCCGGCCTTGATGCCGGTCGGGCTGCCCTTGACCTTCAGACCCTTGACGACGGTCACCGTGTCGCCGTCCGCGAGCACGTTGCCGACCGAGTCCTTGATCACGCGCTCGGCCGGCGCCTCGCCCGACTCCGCCGCGGCGGGCGACCACTCGTGGGCGCACTCGGGGCAGACCAGCAGCGCGCCCATCTCGTAGGTGTAGGCGCTGGAGCACTCGGGACAGGGGGGCAAGGAGACGTCGGTCATCGGGGCAGTCTATTTCAGGACGGGTACGCGACCCGTTCCTCCGGGCGGCGCCCGAGCGGCAACAGGTACTGGAGCGGCTGCGCGAGATCGTCCAGGCCGAGCAGTTCGTGCGCGAGGTCGTCCTGGAAGCCGCCCAGGGTGGTGCCGCCCAGGCCCAGCGCCGAGGCCACCAGCAGGAGGTTCTGGGCCAGGTGGCCGGTCTCCAGCAGGGCCAGGCGCAGCGCGCGCAGGCCGTAGCGGCGGCGCAGCAGACCGAGGTCCGCGTACAGGCCGAGGATGACGGGCACCCCGTCGATGCCGATCCCGGCCGGGTCCGTCGCCGGCCTGGACAGGTACGTCGACAGCGGCTTGATCTCCGCCACCGTCGGCGCGGGGCCAACGTACCGCAGCGTCCTGCGCTCCGGTACGCAGTCGTAGGTGCCCGGCACCACCCCGGCCACGTCGAGCACGATCAGCCGGACGCGGGCCGTGTAGAGCGCACCCGCGCTGGGATGGGGGCGGTGCACGGCGGTCCGGACGGACCCGTCGGGGAACCGCTCCTCGGAGCGGCCGCTCTCGGACAGGGAGTGCCACAGCAGCGCGCCGAGGGTGCCGGCGTCCACCGGCCCCCCGAGGGCGCCCCGGACGGACGCCCGGGCCGCCAGGACCGCGCGCAGCGACGTGTCCGGGAGCGGGTCGGCGGGCAGGGCGGTCTCCGGCCAGGCGCCGGAGGACGGCGCCGGCTGCGGGCCGGCGGCCAGCGGCCGCAGCGCCGTGTCCTCGCCCCGGCCGATCTGGAACTTGCTGCGCTCCAGGTACTGCAGGTCGGGGGCGGTGTGCCCCGGCGGGAAGAAGGTGCGGTCCTCCGACGGGGAGCCGGACACCGCACGCGGCTCCAGCAGCGTCCGGGCGGCCAGCCGGCACACGGCCCGCTCCTCGTCGGGGGTCACCCCGAGCCGGTTGAAGAGCATGTGGAGCTGCGAGGCCCAGACCCGGGCGGACACGTCGGGCGACAGCGGCTCCGCACCCCCGGGCGCACGGCCTCCGGCCGCCTCCCCTCCGGCCCCGTCCGCCCCGGCCCGCAGCAGGGCGTCCGCCGCGTGGACGCGGGCCGCCCACCGGCCGGTCCACGGCTGCGCGGTGCCCGCCGCGAGCCGCTCGCGCAGGTCCTCCGCGCGCCGTGCCAGCCCCTCGCGCTGCGCCGCGTACACGGAGTTGACCCGGCTGTGCACGGCCGCGCCCGGCAGCAGCGGCACCTCGCTGACCCACCGCCAGCCCGCCGCGTGCCGCCGCAGCCAGCCGGCCGCGGTGAGCGGGTCCATGCCGAGCCCGTGCGCGGTGGCGTGCGCGAGGTCCGCCGCGTACGTCAGCCGGGCCGCCGGGCCGGCGCCGCGCAGCTCCCGCAGGGCCGCGAGGGCCGTCTGCGTGGAGTCGGCGAAGACCTCCTCGGCGACCGGCAGGGCCCGGGGGCCGCCGTAGCGGCCGGTCTCGGGTACGTAGGGCACGGCGCGGACCTCCCCGTGGCGGGACGGCCACGGGCCGGGCACGGCGGGCACCTCCTTCGCCGCCAGGGCCAGGGCGCGGGGCAGTTCCCCGGCGGCGGCCGGGCTCAGGCCGCGCACCCGGATCCGTACGTGGGGGCCGTCCTCCCCGTACCGGATGAAGAACCACCGCTCGGCGTGCCCGGACGCCACCAGGCCGTCGAGGAGCGGGGCGGCGTCACGGAGCAGGAAGGCGTCGGTGTCCTCGGTGGTGGAGTGCAGGAAGAGGTGGTGGCCGTGCCAGGTGCCGGTGGTCGTCACGTGGGTTCCTCGGGTGTGGGTCCGTGGGGCGGGTCGTGGGGCGGGGCCGTGGGGGCGCCGGCGTCAGGGAAAGGGGTGCGGGTGGAGTGCCAGGTCCTCGTGGCGCAGGGGACGGGCCGTGCGGCCGAGCCGGTACGGCACCTCCAGCAGCCGGGGCAGGCCCAGCGTGCGGTGGTTGACGTGCCCGAAGGTCATCGGCAGCGATCCCGGGACGATCGCCTTCACGCAGTGCAGGCCGAGGCGTTCGCGCACGCCCGGTTCGCTCTGGTCGACGGTGATCACCTCCAGACCGGCCCGCGACAGCCGCTCGACGGTGGCCGCGAGGAGGGCGCCGAGGTCGTGGACGGGTCCGGGCGCGTCCGGCCAGGTCTCGGCGGCCGTCAGGGACGGGCCCGGGCCGGCGAAGAGGAACGCGGTGCGCGGCGCCGCCTCTGGCAGGGTGTTGAGTCCGACGTGGTCGTCGAGGGTCACCACCAGCTCCGGCCGGTCCAGCATCGGGCGCAGCCGCCGCGGATCGCGCGGGCCGCCCTCGCCGGACGAACGGTGCGCCGACTCCAGCACGTTGGTGACCACCTCGGCCACCGCCGAGCGGATCGCCGCGCGGGGGTCGTGGTGGGCACCCGCCGCGAGGAACATCCGCGGCGCCCCGGGGTGGGTGCCCTCGTAACGGCAGACCGCGAGGACGGCCGGGACGCCGAAGTCGTTCGTCGCGTCGAGGAGGACCAGCCGGTAGCCGGCCACGGCCGCCCGGTCCGCGAGGAGGGCCGTGTCGAGGTCCTCGGCGGGCGCCTCGACGCGGCGCAGGGGCGTCCGCGCGTACCAGGCCATCAGGAAGGCGTCCCGCTCGGCGACCTCGAACAGGCCGTAGAGGGCGGCCTCTTCGGGGCTGTTGCCCAGACCGCAGCCGTTGGAGGACTCGTACACCACGCGCGGACGCCCGGGGCCCGGTACCTCCCAGTAGGCGACGTGCTCGGGGACGGCCGTCACCCGCTGCCGGGTCAGCGACCAGCCGTGCACCCAGTCCAGTTCGAGGTCCGGGGTGTAGGGGACGGTCGGCGACGCCGGATGACCGTGGTGCGCGGGGTCGGGCAGGCCGAGACGCTCCGGGTCCACGGCCCGGTCGGGCCCGAGCTCGGCGAAGGAGGCGCGCAGCGTGGTGCGGCGGCCGGTCGGCCGCATGCCCGCGTACCGCTCCACGGCCTCGAACAGCGCGATCCGCTCACTGTCGGCGAAGTCACCGGCGCGTCCGTATCCGGCGCCGTCGGCGAGCCGGCCGTCCGTGACGGAGGCGCTGGTCAGGCTGAAGGCGGAGTCCTCGGCGCGGAGCAGTCGGCGCACCGGGCCGAACCGTCCGTCGTACAGTGCGGCGCGCAGCCCCTCCGGGGTGGTGCGGGGGTTGGGGGCGCGCAGGACGTACGGGTCGGGCAGCGGACGGGGTGCGGGCAGCGGGACGACGCCGGACGCGGTGTCGGCGGGCAGGGGGCGGCATACCGCGCAGCCGCCGACCGGGCGGATCCGGTGGGTGGACCAGGTGCCGCGGCCCTGGTGGACGACGTGGACGACGGCGGTGGCGGGATCCGCGGCCCCCTCCTCCCCCGCTTCCGCCTCCCGCGCCTCCCCGTCGTCGTCCAGGAGGTCCCGTACGAGGGCTCCGAGCGAGCCGGCGAGCGCGGGTGACGGTACGCCTGCCAGCGCCATGTCCGGGCTGCGCCAGGGCACCCGGCCGCCGTCGGTGGCCAGCCGTTGGTACTCGGCGCAGGACAGGCAGGCCGCGGCGCCCGGCCGCAGCACCGGGCCGATCACGGCCAGTGCCCCGTCGAGGCGTACGGGGACCAGGGTGACGGGCCGTCCGAGCGCGTGCCGGCTGAGTTCCTCGGCATCGCGCAGCGTCCACCGCGTCAGGAGGACCACGGCCGGGCCGGCCGGGTGCGTCCTCGCCGACGCGGCGTCGAGCACGGGCACCGGCAGGGCTCCGAGCGGGGCGGCCGTGTCCGGGGCGGCCGTGTCCGGGACGGCCGTGTCCGGGACGGCCGTGTCCGGGGCGGGGGTGCGGGTGGTCATCGCGGGTCCTCCGGGGTGTGCAGGACGGTGAACCCGAAGGCCCGCAGCAGGCCGGCGGGTTCGGGATCCGCCCCGGCGGCGGGGGTCCGCCCGGGCGCGGCGGCTCGCGTCAGCCGGTGCAGCGCGTCCTGGAAGGAGTCCTCCCGGGCGGCCGTCTCCGCGAGCCAGCCTCCGGTCCATCCGGCGTCCTCCCAGACGGCCGGGCGCGCTCCGGCGGTGGCCAGGGGGGCGACGGCGCCGCCCGAGGGGCGGGCCCGTGCGGCGTCCGGCCCGGCGGCGCGGGCCTTGAGCCATGTGTGGCCGGTGCGGTGGCATTCGACGCAGGGGCCCTCGTCGTGCTGGAGGGCGAACAGTTCCAGGAGCCGGGTGTGCTC